>JAEMTR010000166.1 GCA_016462245.1 Solirubrobacteraceae bacterium | reverse complement strand
AGCTTCCAGCGCTCCCACCCCCCGGCTTCAGTGGCCCAGTGAAGAGCACGAGCGCAATCGCCACAACGACCAGCACTCCAACGATGATCATCAGGCGCCGCTGGCGGGCAGCGGCCGAGCCGCCGCTCACAGGCGGAACACCGAGACAAGCCGTTTCTCGTGCTCGCCCTCGATCCGTGCGACAACTTCGATGTGTGATTCCAGCGGAGTGCCGCGCAGCTTCGTGCCGAGCCCCTCATCGACCTGGAAGATGCCAGCGCTGTTGCTCATATCGATCTCAACGCGGACAGCGGTATCGCGGCCGGGGCTGATCTTGACCTGTTCGATTGCGTAGGCCGAAAGCGAATGGATGTTGGTCTCCCCCGCCTCGAACGGCAAGCGCGCACGGCCCTTCGCCATGTCAAGCGCGTCGGCAACGCGGACGATCGCGCCCTCAATCGTCAGCGGTTCGCCCTTCGAGCGGTGCGAGATAATCGCGTGCATCGCTTCGCTTGCGATCACTGTTCGCTCTGGCTCCTCGTAGATATCTTCAAGCAGTCCGGGCAGCAGGTCGGCGGCAAGGAAGAGTGAGTAGGTCTCATGGTCTTTGCGATTGATCGAAAGGCCGAGGTCGTGGAGCATCGCGCCGGCAGCGATTACAACTTCAGCATCTCGCTCGGTCATTCCGTGGTCGGTAACGATGCCGGCCTCGACGCCGCGCTTGGCCAGCAGTCGCGTCAAGCGCAGCGCGATGTTGGTGACGATCTGAATGTGAACCCAGGAGTGGTCAGACATCCCCAGCCGATTGGCGTTCAACCCGGCCATGTACCACGTTGACTTAATCCGTTCGCTCGAGTTGACGGCCTCGATTAGCTGGCCAAGTTTGCGATTGCCGCGCGTTGGAACTTTAATCTCGGCTTCGAGAACTCGCTCGCGAAGCGTCTGATCGTCTTCGCTCACGGCGCCTGCGTAGCGGCTTCAGCGGCGCGCGCGGCGGTCAGAGCCAGCAGCTCGCGCTGGGCCGAGCGCGGCTCGTCGCCTGGACCTGCGATCACCGGCGTCCATTTCCCGTCGCTCTGTAGCTCCCAGGCGTTTATGTTGTCGAGCAGGCAGCGCTCGAGCGCGTCAAGAACTTCGGCGCGGCAGATTGGGTCCTTGACCGGCGTAAGCAGCTCGACGCGGTTGTCGAGGTTACGCGGCATCAGGTCGGCGGAACCCATGTAAACCTCAACCTCGTCGCCATGTTCGAAGCTGTAGATCCGCGAGTGCTCAAGGAATCGGCCAACTACGGAAACGACGCGAATATTCTCCGACATCCCGGGGACTCCAGGGATCAGGCAGCAAATCCCGCGCACGTTGAGCTCGATCGGAACCGCAGCCTGCGAGGCGCGGTAGAGCGCTTCGATTACCTCGGGGTGGACCAGCGCATTCATCTTCATCCGGATCCGTCCGTGCTGACCTTCGGCTTTGGCGGCGATCACACGCTCAATCCGCTCAAGAATTCCTTCGAGCATGAAGTGCGGCGCCGCGAGCACTTCGCTGTAATTGGCTGGGCGACCGTAGCCGGTCAGGAAGTTGAACATCTCTGCGACATCGGCGCCGATCTTCTCGTCGCAGGTAAAGAGGCCAAAGTCGGTGTAGAGACGCGCAGTGGTCGGGTGGTAGTTGCCGGTTCCGACGTGGACGTAGCGACGAACGCCGTCGCCCTCGCGGCGCACGACGAGGACGCACTTGGCGTGAATCTTGATTCCCGGCATGCCGTAGACGACGTGCACGCCAGCACGCTCAAGCTTGCGCGCCCACGAAATGTTGGCGCGCTCGTCGAAGCGGGCCTTCAGCTCCACGAGGCAGACGGCCTGCTTGCCCATCTCGGTCGCGCGGATTAGCGACGGTACTAGAGGTGAATCGTCCGAGGTGCGATAGACGGTCTGTTTGATCGCCAGCACATCAGGATCCTCAACGGCCTCCTGTACGAAGCGCTCAACCGAGGTCGAGAACGATTCGTACGGGTGGTGCACGAGCACGTCGCCTTCGCGGATCACAGAGAAGATCGAACGCTCGTCGGCCTCGGCTTCGGCGAGCCGCGGCTGAGTGAGCGGTGTTGCGGGCGCGTCGCGCAGCTCGGAGTGACCCGGCAGCTTGACCAGCTGCCAGAGGTCGGTCATGTCGAGCAGGCCAGGGACTGAGTAGATCTGGCGCTCCTCGACGATCAGCGCCTCAACTAGCTGCTCACGGATTGCCGGGCTAATTCCAGCTTCAAGCTCCAGCCGTACGACCTCACCGAACGGGCGCTGGCGCAGCTCGGCTTCGATCGCTTTGAGCAGGTCGTCGGCCTCATCGGAGATGTCGAAGTCGGCGTCACGCGTGACGCGGAAGCAGCCGTGGTCGATTACTTCCATCTCGGGGAAGAGTCCTTGAAGATTGGCGGCAATCAGCTCTTCGAGCAGGACGAAGCGCGTTTCACCCTCGCTGATCGGGAAGAAGCGCGGAATCAAACCCTTCGGCACCTTGACGCGCGCGAAGATCGTTTGGTCTGTCTGCGGGTCGCGAACCAGCACGGCAAGGCTGAGCGAGAGATTCGAGATATACGGGAACGGGCGGCCGAGGCCGACGGCGAGCGGCGTCAGCACCGGCAGCACCTGCCGCTTAAAGCGCTCAGCCAACCCGGCGCGCTCCTCTTCCGAGAGCGAGCTGAGACTGACGACTTCAATGCCGTGCTCAGCGAGTTCCCCGAGCAGCGTCTCTCCAACCAGGTGGGCTTGGCGCTCGACATGGGGAACGACGCGTTCGTGGATCTCGTCGATCGTCTGCGATGGCGAATAGCCGCCGCGCTCGCGGTCAACGCCGGCGTCAACCTGATCGAGCAGGCCGGCAACGCGAATCATGAAGAACTCATCGAGGTTTGACGAGTAGATCGCCGAGAACTTAACGCGCTCGAGCAGCGGCTGGTCGGAGCGCTCCGACAGCTGCAGCACGCGGTCATTGAAGTCAACCCAAGAGAGTTCGCGGTTGAAGGCGACGGCGGCGTCGGCGAGGTCAAGCGATTCGCGCGGCGCTGGGAATGGATCATCGGCCGTAGGGCGGGCATCGAACGGCGCCTCGAGGCCGAGCGAGGGTTCTGCCAGTCGGTCGTTTTTTATCTCGGTGTCGCTCATCAGTTAGTCGGTGCGGTTTCGATCGCGCTGGAGG
>JAEMTR010000029.1:5556-12155 GCA_016462245.1 Solirubrobacteraceae bacterium | reverse complement strand
GGCGTGAAGAATCCGATGTCGTCGATCTCAGCTTCGGTGCCAGCGACCATCGCTTTGATCGCTTCACCCTTCGTGAACTTGCCGTCAACGACGCGGATGTAGGCGACGACGCCGCGGTACTGATCGAATTCGGAATCAACGATCAGCGCGCGCGGCGCTCCGTCTGGGTCGCCGCTTGGCGGCGGCACGTCGCGAACGATCGCCTCGAGCACCTCCTCGACGCCCTCCCCTGTCTTGCCGGAGATCTTGAGAATGTCGTCGGCCGGTTCGCCGAGCAGCTCCGCGACCTCGGCCGCTACGCGCTCTGGCTCAGCGCCGGGGAGGTCGATCTTGTTCAGGCAGGGAATTAGCTCAAGACCATTCTCAACCGCCAAGTAGGTGTTTGCGAGCGTCTGCGCCTCGACCCCTTGCGAGGCGTCAACGACCAGCACAGCGCCTTCGCAGGCCGCCAGTGAGCGCGAGACCTCGTAGGTGAAGTCGACGTGGCCGGGTGTGTCGATTAGTTGAAGCTGGTAGGTGACGCCATCGCGAGCCGTGTAAAGCACGCGAACAGCTTGTGCCTTGATTGTGATTCCACGTTCGCGCTCAAGGTCCATCGAGTCGAGAACCTGCGCCCTCATCGCGCGCGGATCGACGGTTGAGGTCATCTCGAGGATCCGATCAGCGAGCGTCGACTTGCCGTGGTCGATGTGGGCGATGATCGAGAAGTTGCGTATTAATGACTGTTCCATGGCGGCTTATGCTCGGGATACAGCGTAGGGCGAGCTCAAACGGCGCTCAGTTAGGAGCGCAGGCCACGCAGACGGCTAGTGAAGAACTGAAGGATCTGATCGGCCTCACGGATCCGCAGCAGCTTGACTGCGCCAAGGTAGACGAGCAGCCCGGCGGCGAGCGCGGGCAGCACGCCGATCAGCCGCGTCAGTGGCCCAGCGCTGCCGATTTCGCCGTCGACGAGGAGCCAGATGCCGCGACTGACGATGACCAGCAGGATCGCCGAAACAATCACCTTGACCGTCATGATCAGCGTTTCGCGCCCTTCGATTGAGCCACCAAGCTGGCGCCGCAGGTAGACCATCTGAGCGGCCGTCATGCCGGCGCTCGCAACAACCGTGCCGATCACCGGCCCAGCGATGCCGAGCGGCTTGTAGAGAAGGAGCGAAACAACAGCATTAACGGCGAGGTTTCCGGCCGCCAGCGCGCTTGGAATCCAAGGCCGCTGGAGCGAGAAGAAGGTGCGCGTGAGCAGCAGGTTGAGCCCCGCGAACGGCATTGAGAAGGCAAACCAGAAAAGCGCCGTGGAAACTTCTTCGGTTGAGTCCGCGTTAAAGGCGCCGTACTGGTAGATCAGCTCAGTGATCGGTACCGCCAGCGCAATCGTGGCGGCCGCCGCCGGCACCAGCAGCAGCAAGTTCTGGCGCGTGCCGGTGCCAACGAGGGCGCGCAAGCCATCGGTATCGCCGCGCGCCACGAGGCGGCTGAGCGATGGGAATAGGACCGTTGCCAGGGCGACGCTGAAGATCCCCTGCGGCAACATGTAGATGCGGAATGCGGCATCGATCGCACGCGGCGCGCTATCCGAGATCAGCGCCCCGACCACGGAGTTAATGACGAGGTCGACGTTGATCACGCCGAGCCCGATTGTGACCGGAATCATCAACTTCAGAACGCGCGTCACGCCGGGGTCGCGCCAGTTGAAATGGAACTTAAGCCGGAAGTCGATCTTCGCCAATACTGGAATTACCATCAGCAGCTGGACGACTGTGCCGAGCAGCACGCCGATCGCGTAGGCGTAGATCTGATCGTCGCCGCTGAACATCGGCCGCAGTGCGATTAGCGCGCCGATGATCACTACGTTCCAGACCAGTGGCGCGAGCGCCGGAATCGTGAAGTGGTGGTAGCTGTTGACGATTCCTACCAGCAGTCCGTTGATCCCGAGCAGCACAACGATCGGGAACAGCACCTGCGAGAGCCCGATCGCTAAATCAATCAGCTGCGGCGTGAAGTTGTCGCCCGGAATGAAGAGCGGGATCAGAACGCCAGCGGCGAAGATGAAGATCGCGCTGAGCGCGCCGAGGACGAGCAGAATGATCCAGAACAGCGTCGAAGCCAAGAGGATCGCTTCGCGCCGACGCTTCTGCTCGAGGAACTCGGCAAAGACCGGGACGAAGGCGGCGCTCAGCGCGGCGTCGGCAAAGAGGCCGCGGACAAGGTTCGGGAGCTGGAAGGCGATCGTGAAGGCCGAAGCCGCACCACTCGTACCGAAGTAGCTGGCGGCGAGAATTTCGCGCGCCAACCCGGCGACGCGCGAAAGCCCGGTTGCAACCGAGAAGAGAACCGTGTTGCGCGCGACGCCGGCCTTGGCGCCCGGAGCATCGGGGCCTTCATCGTCAATCTTGAGAACCGCTGCGCGGGCTGCAGCGGCGCCGGCCTCAGCGTCAGCGGCTGGCGACACGCCGCCTATAATCGCGGCGTCGAGTACGGCCTCTTCGGCGCCGGGATCATCCTCCGGCTTCGGGTCGTTTGGGCTACCGGGCCTCGAGGTCACTAGCGCCCAATCCTAAGGGTCGGCCCCGGCGAATAGGCAGGGCGCTAGAATTCGCACTCGGCTATGGCCAATCTCAATTCACAGAAGAAGCGAAATGCGCGCAGCGAACGTGAGCGGCTCGAGAACCGTCGTTATACGTCGGCGATCAAGACCTACCAGCGTCGCCTAGAAGATGCAGTGGCGAACGGTGATAATTCTGTTGCCGACGCCGAGCACTTGAAGCTCGCTTCGATGATCGACAAGGCCGTCGCCCACGGCGCACTGCACAAGAACACCGGTTCACGCAAGAAGTCCCGCGCAACGCGGATCCGCGCCGGCGCCAGCGCCTAACACGACTTAGGCAGCGATTCGCTCGATCACGCGCAGCGTCTCTGTGTCCTGATCAAGAGCGCTGCCGCCGCGGCTAGCCAGTTCGAGCGCCGCGAGTGCTTCTGTCGCTTCGCGCAGTAGCTCTGGATCGGCACTTCGCGCCTCAGCCATTCTCCGTTTCGCTGCGTAGCTTCCGCCCGCAATCCCTGCCCCAGCCTGTGAGTCGCTTGCGCCCGCCTGAAGCCGCTCGGCAATCGCCGTCACGTCGCGCAGACGCCGCACGATCGCCACAGCGAGCCGGCCGGCGTCTTCGTTCTGCTCGCGTAGCTTCAAATAGGTCAGTAGCGCCGTGCGTTGGTCACGGGCAACGACTGCGTCGACGAGGCCCCAAACGAGCAGCTCCGAAGAGTTGGCAGCCGACTCGCTGACTTCCTCAACGCCGATCTTCGCGCCAGCTCCGTACTCGAGCGCGAACTTTTCGAGCTCGCGCAAGAGCCGCTGTTGGCGCTCGCCGACTTGCGCTATCAGGGCCTGCGCCCCGGCTCCGTCGAGCGTGATTGAAAGAGCGGCGGCCTGCGCAATTGCCCAAGGCGCTAGTTCCTTGGCCTTCAGCACCCCTTCCTTGGCGATCGTTCCGCCTGCGGCTTTGACTGCCTTGTGGAGCGCCTCTGGCGCCTGCTGGCGGCCATCTTCGGAGGCGAAGAAGGCGACCGTCGTCGCAGCCGACATCACCGCCATTGCGGGGGCCAAGTCGGCTTTCACGTCGGCGTCGCGCCAGCGCTCGCAGCCGCTGATCAGAAGCACGCGCCAGCCGAGGGCGATCGTCATCACGCTGAGCGCGCCAGCGATCGCGGCCGGGTCGGCGTTATGGGCATCGAACTGTTCGATCCCGCCTGCCCCGCATTGGGCTTCTGCGAGCACAGCAAGCTTGCCGCGCCGCTCGGCGACGCGACCATGATCTTCGCCGTGAATCAGGTACGCGGGTTGAAGCTCAGGCACGGGTTCGAGTTTACGTTGGCGGCTGGACGTGGAAGCCGGAACGGTCAGCTTCAATCCGCACCGTCCCGTCTTTATCGGTGCGCCAGGTTTGAACCCCGGCACTGTTAAGCGCTTCCAGCGTCTCGCGCGTTGGGTGGCCGTAAGTGTTTCGACCCCCGACCTCTATCACCGCGATCCGCGGTTCGATCTGAGCGAGCAGCGCTGGCAGGCCCTCGTCAGAGCTGCCGTGGTGACTTACTTTCAGAACGTCGACCGGCGCCATTTGGAGCGGCGCGAGCACGTCGGATTCAGCGTCGGCGGTGAGCAGGAGGTCGAGCCCCGGCGCCTTCGCAGTGATCACGATTGCGCGCTGGTTTGGATCGGCGCCGGCGGCTGGCATTGTGCCTCGAGGCGGCGAGAGAATCTCCAGCGTTAGCGAACCAATTCTGAATAGATCCCCTGCAGCTGGAGCAATAAGCGCAACGCCAAGATCGCCTGCCGCGGCTGCCATCGCCGCGCCCTCGGGCTCAACAACGCCGTCGCGCCCGTCTAGTAGCGCCGCTACTGGCATTGCACTGAGCACTTCGTCGGCGCCGCCTAGATGGTCGGCCTGAGCGTGCGTTGCGACAAGCAAATCAAGCCGTTCAACGCCGGACTCTTTCAGCCGCTCGACGATTCCCGCCCCCGGCGGACCACTGTCGATCAGTGCATTGTGCTCGCCACTTTGCAGCAGCGTCGCATCTCCTTGCCCAATGTCGAGGAAGCTGACCCGCACAGTGCCTACCGGAGGAGCCGCTAGAGCGGAGCGCTGGCCGCTGACGACAATTGCTCCGCCAAGTAGCAGCGCGCAGGTGCTGCAAATCACTAACGCGTAGCGACGACGCCTGCCAAAACGGACCAAGATCGTCAGTGCGAGGCAGCCAGCTGCAACAGCGGGGCCGCCTGCATTGACCTGCGCCGCCGGCAGCGCCGAACTAAAGCGAGCAATTGTGATGATCGCGCTGAGCGGCCAGTAGGCGAGCCAGGTCAGTGGCGCGGCCAGCGCCGTGGAAAGCTGGCCGATCAGCGCGGCGAGCATCCCAAGCCATGTCACTGGAGCGACGAGTAGCGCCGCGGCGAGGTTTGCCGGCAGCGAGACGAGTGAGAGCGTTCCGAATGCGGCCGCGGCAACCGGCGCGCTGCCGAGCGTCGCCGCGGCCGTCAAAGCGAGCGGCTCACTAATCAGCGGAGGCACGCGGCGCGCCTCGAGTAGCAAGCGGATTGGAGCGGCGAGCAAGCTGATCGCCGCAACTGCTGCGAAGCTGAGCTGCCAGCCGGGCTGTTCAGAGGCGAGCGGGTCAAGCGCGAGCGTGACAATCGCCGCCAGCAGCAGCGCATACCAGCGCGAGCTGGGGCGCGAGGCTAGCGCCGCAATCAGTCCCGCCGCTCCCATTACACCGGCGCGCTGAATCGACGATCCGCTGCCAGCCAAGGGGATGTAGAGAGCAATTGCGGCTAGCGCGAGCAGCAAGCGCGCCGAACGCGGTGCCGCTACCACTGCCCCGAGTGCGAAGACCAATAGCACGAGCAGCGCGACGTTGGCGCCCGAAGCGGCGACAAGGTGGCCAAGCCCAGAGCGG
The DNA here is from genome assembly GCA_016462245.1 of Solirubrobacteraceae bacterium. Lineage (GTDB taxonomy): Bacteria > Actinomycetota > Thermoleophilia > Solirubrobacterales > Solirubrobacteraceae > F1-60-MAGs163. The sequence continues at coordinate 6,704 of JAEMTR010000029.1, read as the reverse complement.
CGCATCGCGCCGCGCAGCTCGGTTGCCATTGCGCTGTCGTCACCAAGCGTCATGCCGCGCAGTAAGCCAGCCTGATCAGGCGGTAGCTGGGCACTGAGCGCAGTAGTCGCGCGCATGCGGACAGCGTCAACGACGCCGGTTAGCCCGCCGCGCTGGCGGCTTGCTGGCGCGATTGACCGCAGTCTTAGAATTGCGCGGACGTGCTGCACGGCGAGCCAGCGGTCGTCTTCACGAAGTGGGCGCAGCGAGCCCGATACGGCCGCGATTTCGCCGACCGCCAGCTGCGGCGGGCGCTCAGTTCCCGCCACCAGGACCGGCTCACCGTGCAGACGCGCTAGCGCCGACCATCCAAACTTGCTCTGGCGCGGGGCCTGAGCGAAGGTCACCTCGCCGCTGACCGCATGGCCGATCAGCCCGCTCAGCTGCGAACGATCGAGCGACGCCATGCGCACGTTTGCAAAGAGCGCGCCAGCGACCAACGCTGCCAGCAGCGCCAGCGCGACGCTCGTGCCAAGCCGCGCGAAGGCTGTCAGCAAGACGGCGCCGACCAGTAACGCGGAGAGCCAGAGCGGCGAGCGCCAAGCCAGCGCCAGCGCTAAGACCAGCGCGGCGGCAATCAGATGGCGAGGGTGCTCGCGCAGCACCGCAGCGGCGGCGTTCACGGAGTTACTTGCGAGCGCAGCGCCTCAAGCTTCTTCGGTCCAATCCCCGGCACCTCCTCAAGGTCGTCGACGCTAGTGAAGCCACCGTTTTCTGTGCGCCACTGAATGATCTTCGCGGCCGTCGCCGGCCCGACGCCGTCGAGCGTGTCGAGCTGCTCAGCGGTCGCGCTACCGAGGCTAATTAGTGCCGGGGAGGCAGCGTTAGCGCCGGCCGGAGCGGCACCCGCACTAGTCCTGCCAGCCTTCAGCGGCACGATCACCTGCACTCCATCGACAAGCTTGGCGGCTAGGTTGATCGCGTTTGCGTCGCCGCTACTTGAAGCACCGCCGGCGCGGCGCACGGCGTCACGCACGCGGGCGTCGGATCGAAGTTTGTAAACGCCGGGCCGCTTCACCGCCCCTGCAACGTGAACGATGGCGCGTTTGTCGCCGCGCTCCACCAACCCCACCGGAGCCACCGATGGCGAGCTAGGACTTCGCTCGTAG
>JAEMTR010000029.1:3554-5546 GCA_016462245.1 Solirubrobacteraceae bacterium | reverse complement strand
CTCGTAGGACTCAGCGGCGGGGGCTTTCGCAGAGCTTTGGCGTGCCAGCGACTTGCCGCCGACCGCGAGCGCGATGACGGCTACTACCGCGGCGGCGATCAGCGCTGGTCGTGGAATCGATTGCACGAGCGCGACGCTACGGGCGCGGCCGTTACGGCGCCAGCACAGGCCCGTTACCAGCCCGCATCAACTCTGCTCAGCGAATCGCTCAGCCAACGACGATGTTGACGAGCTTGCCCGGAACGACGATCACCTTCTTCGGTTCGCGCCCCTCAAGATGAACCTGAACGTTCGGCGCCGCCATTGCTGCCGCTTCGAGCTCTTCCTTGCTGGCGTCGCTGGCGACCTCAACGCGATCGCGCAGCTTGCCGTTGACTTGGCAGACGAGCTCGTAAGTGTCGCGCTCCAGCATCGCTGCGTCGGCGGTCGGCCAGGGCTGCTCCCAGAGCCGCTCGCCGGTCAGTAGAAAGTAAGCGTCGGTCGTTACGTGTGGGGCGAACGGAAAGCAGAGCGAAGATGCCGTCTCTAGCGCGAAGCGCTGCGCTCCGAGACCGGCACTGTTCCGCAGCCGCGAGACCTCATTGATCAGCTCCATCACGGCCGCGATTGCGGTGTTGAAGGCGAAGCGGCGGTCCATGTCGCCGGTCACCTTCTCGATCGCCCAGTTCGCTTTACGCGTCAGCTCCAGATTCGCCGCCTCATCGCCTTGCTCGCCGGCGGCGACATCCTGATCAGCAAGTTCGGCGCTGAGCCGCCAGAGCCGCGAGAGGAAGCGGTGGACGCCCTCGACCCCCTCGTCGGACCAATCGGCGTCCTGGTCGGGCGCGCCGATGAAAAGGATGTAGGCGCGGGCGCTGTCGGCCCCATAGCGATCGACGATCGCCTTCGGCGAGACGACGTTGCCGCGCGACTTTGACATCTTCGCTCCGTCGCGCGTGATCATGCCCTGCGTGAATAGCCGTGCGAATGGTTCATCAACGTCGAGGTGGCCAAGGTCGGCCAAAGCCTTGCAGAAGAAGCGCGCGTAAAGCAGGTGCAAAATCGCGTGCTCGACGCCGCCGATGTACTGGTCAACCGGCATCCACTCGCGCAGAATCGCTGGGTCCCAGGCCGCCTCGGAGTTCGAGGCGTCGCAGTAGCGCAGGAAATACCAAGAAGAGTCAACGAAGGTGTCCATCGTGTCGGTCTCGCGCTCGGCCGGGCCGCCGCAGTTGGGGCACTCGGTGTTGACCCAGTCGGTTGCGGCGGCGAGCGGTGACTGGCCTTGCGGCGCGTAGTCCTCGATCACCGGCAGCATCACCGGAAGCTGATCGTTAGGAACCGGCACGATTCCGCACTGCGGGCAGCGCACGATCGGGATTGGGCAGCCCCAGTAGCGCTGGCGGCTGATCAGCCAGTCGCGCAGGCGGTAGTTGACGGCCAGCTTTCCTTTGCCTTCGTTCTCAAGCCAGACAACGATCGCGTTCAGCGCCTCACGGTTCGGCTGCCCGTCGAACTGCGGCGCGCTGTTGACGAGTAGGCCATCGCCTGTGTAGGGAAGTCCGTCCGCGTCGCCGTCGGGGTTGTCGCCTTCGATTACGCGGCGGATCGGTAGGTCGAAGGCCTTCGCGAAGGCGTAATCGCGCTCATCATGCGCGGGAACGGCCATGATCGCGCCGGTTCCGTACTCCATCAACACGTAGTCAGCGACAAAGACAGGGATCTGCTCGCCACTAACGGGGTTTGTGACGGTGCGACCGAGGGCAACGCCGCTCTTCTCGCGTTCGGCGGCGCCGCGCAATTCGGAGCCGCGCGATAGCGCCTCCTGGACGTACTCGGCGACGGCCTGTTCGTTGCCGGTGCCTCCGGCCAGTCGCATGACGTCGGGGTGCTCGGGGGCGAGCACGAAGAAGGTCGCGCCGAAGAGTGTGTCGGGCCGCGTCGTGAAGACCGGGTATTCGGTCCCCAGCTCGTCGCAGCTGAAGACGACCTCGGCCCCTTCGGAGCGGCCGA
>JAEMTR010000029.1:0-3454 GCA_016462245.1 Solirubrobacteraceae bacterium | reverse complement strand
TCGGTCCCCAGCTCGTCGCAGCTGAAGACGACCTCGGCCCCTTCGGAGCGGCCGATCCAGTTGCGCTGCATCGTCTTGACGTTCTCGGGCCAGTCGACCGTGTCGAGATCTTCGAGCAAGCGGTCGGCGTAGTCGGTGATCTTCAGGAACCACTGCTCGAGCTCGCGGATCTCAACCTCAGCGCCGCAGCGCTCGCAGCAGCCGTCGACTACCTGCTCGTTCGCGAGCACCGTTTGGTCGCTCGGGCACCAGTTGACGTGTGCCTCTTGCCGATAGGCAAGCCCGGCCTTGAACAGCTCGTTGAAGATCCACTGCGTCCAGCGGTAGTAATCGGGCTCGCAGGTGGCCAGCTCGCGCGACCAGTCGATCGAGATTCCCCAGCGACGGAACTGGCTCTGGAACTCGGCGATCGCCGCCTCGGTTGATGCGCGCGGCGCTTGGCCGGTCTTGATCGCATGGTTCTCGGCCGGCAGGCCGAAAGCGTCGTAGCCCATCGGGTGCAGTACCCGCTTGCCATTGCGCCGTTTGAAGTGTGCGACGGCGTCGCCGACGGAGTAGACCTTGAGGTGGCCGATGTGCGGCTCGCCGCTCGGGTAAGGGAGCATCTCGAGCACGTACTCATTCTCTGAGTCGCTTGTCTCTCCGGGAATCGGGTTCGCTACCTGCCAGGTGCCTTCGTCCTCCCACAGCTGCTGCCAGCGCGGTTCTATCTCCTGTGGGTCGTATTTATGCTCGCTCATGGCTTCGGGGCTAGATTACTCGCCGCCGCAGGCAGCGGCCGCTAGCCGCGCGTCGCTACACTGACGCCTCACTTGGGGCTGTAGCTCAGCTGGGAGAGCGCCGCCATGGCATGGCGGAGGTCAGGGGTTCGAGCCCCCTCAGCTCCATCGACCGAACGAACGAAGCAGCGGTGCTCGCCTGTGGAGCACCGCCGCACTTCATACTGAGCGAACTAAATGCGCTAAACGACTTCGCGCAGAACGCCTGTCTCAACTTCGTAGACGAAGCCTCGAACGTTGTCCTTCAGCGGGATGAACGGGCTTGACTGAATCCGAGCCAGCGATTGGCGCACGTCGGCGTCAACGTCGCTGAAAGCCTCTGCCGCCCATGGTGGCTTGATCCCAGTTTCCTCTTGGATCGATGCTTTGAACTCGTCGTCGGTGAACGTCAGCATGCCGCAGTCTGTGTGGTGAATCAGGATGATCTCCTCGGTCGCCAGCAGCCGCTGCGAGATTGCCAGTGAACGGATCTCGTCTTCTGTGATTACACCTCCAGCGTTGCGGATCACGTGCGCGTCGCCCTCCTCAATCCCGAGCAGCCCGTACACGTGAAGGCGCGCGTCCATGCAGGCGACGATCGCGATCTTCCGTGCCGGTGGCATCGGCAGGTGGCCCTTCTCGAAGCTTGCGGTGTACTGCTCAGCGTTGGCTAGTAGCTCGTCGGTTACGCTCATCGTTGGTCGTTCCTCTCGGTTACGGGACTGGATTCGTCCCTAGTCAGAGAGAAACTAGCAATACTTTGTAAGGTTTTGTTAGTTTCGCGTTATTGGAGACTACGTAAAGCTCACAAGCGTCGTCACAGGCAGCGGCGCGAGCGCCTCACGGCCAGCCAACGCGGGGATCTCACTGACGAACGATGCAGCCACCACAACTGCGCCAGCTCGAGCCATCAGCTCAACCAGCGCGCCGGCCGTTCCCCCAGTCGCCAGCAGATCATCGTGAATCAGGACGCGCGCGCCGCCGAGCTCGTGGTCGTGGATGTGGAGCTGCTCAACGCCATATTCGAGTTCGTATTCGGCCGAACTGGTCTGCGGCGGAAGCTTGCCTGGCTTGCGCGCCGGAATGAAACCAGCGTCAAGCGCCACGGCCAGCGCCGGGCCAAAGAGGAACCCCCGCGCTTCGGGAGCGACTACGTAGTCAACCTCGCCAACTAGCTCGCGTGAGGCAGTGATCAGCTCGGCCGTCGTCTTCGCCAGCAGCGCGGCGTCGCGCATCACGGGGCCAATGTCGTAGAAGAGGATCCCTGGCTTCGGCCAGTCGGCCGTTGTTGCGAAGTCCTCCGGGCGGAGCGTCGTCACTCTTGCGCCTCTAACGGCTCTTCTTCCTCGCCGCTGCTGATCGTGCGGCGCGGAACTTCGCCCCAAAGCGTTTCGAGCCGGTAGTACTCGCGCGTGGGAGGAGTGAATACGTGAACTACAACGTCGCCGTAGTCGAGCAGCACCCAGCTGGCCTCAGCCAAGCCTTCGACGTGGCTGGGCAGGATCGCGTGCTCGTTCTTCATCCCCTGGTGGATCGCATCGTGGATCGCTTTAACTTGACGGTCGCTGCGGCCGGTCGCGATCACAAAAGCGTCGGTGAACGCTGAGGCGGAGCTTAGATCGAGGACGATGAGGTCAACGGCCTTCGGCTGCTGCGCAAAATCCGTAATCAGATCAACGATCTCTGTTGTCGTCATCGCGTTAGCGGCAGCGCTCATCGGTACCACCGCTCAGCCTCGATCAAGCTTGCGACCGGCTCTGGAACGAGATACTCGATCGAGCGCCCATTAGCCACACGCTCCCGCACCAACGACGAGGAGATGTCAACGCGCGTCATCGTCACGCCGACGACGTCGCTGCCCGGGAAGCCGGCGCTCAGCTCCTCCGCCAGCAGCAGCTCCGACTCACCCTCGCGCGAAACCACCGCGAGCCGAGCCAGCTCCAACACTTCGGCCAGCTCACGCCAAGAGGGGAACTCGGCGGCGACATCGTGACCGACAATCAGCGTCAGCTCGTCATCAGGATTAGCTTCGCGCCAGCTAAGCAGAGTGTCGATGCTGTAGGAGATTCCGCCCCGCTCGACTTCGATTGCGCTCACGCTTAGCCGGTGACTTCCATCCACGGCAGCTTGGCAGAGAGCTAGGCGTGCCTGCGGGCCGGGATCGGCGGGCAGGCCACGGTGGGTTGGCGTGTGCAGCGGGATCAAGACGACGCGGTCGAGCTCAAGCTGCTCCGCAGCATCCTGCGCGCAGATCAGGTGGCCGAGGTGCGGCGGGTTGAAGCTGCCGCCGAAAAGGCCGACCTTGCTCATCCCCTCACGTGCCCATCGCCGCTGATCACGTACTTGAAGGTGCAGAGTTCGCGCAGCCCAATTGGGCCGCGCGCGTGAAGCTTCTGCGTTGAGTTGCCGATCTCTGCTCCCATCCCGAACTCAGCCCCGTCGGTGAAGCGGGTCGATGCGTTGACGTAAACGCAGGCGGCGTCAACGCCAAGTTCAAATGCCAGCGCCGCGGCGGCGTCGTCGCTGACGATCGCCTCCGAGTGGCCGCTGCCATAGCGCGTGATGTGGTCGATCGCTTCATCTACTGAACCGACAAGCTTGACCGCGAGAATCAGATCAAGGAACTCTGTCCCCCAGTCTTCTTGGCTCGCGCCAACTAATAGCTCCGAGCGTTCGGCGCCGGCAAACTCCTGCGT
>JAEMTR010000165.1 GCA_016462245.1 Solirubrobacteraceae bacterium | reverse complement strand
GGCGGCAACGGCCTGTTCGAAATCATTGGCGCAGCGGCGCCGGTCAAGACGCCGATGCTTGGCGCCGTCAAGCAGCCCTAGGCGATCAGAACTTAGGGCCGGGGGGACAGCGTTTGAAGTAATCGGCGCGTGCTTCGTGGGGCACTGATACCGTTTCTCTATGCCTACCGATAAGAAGCTCACCCGTGGTCAACTTCTAAAGGGCGCAGCCGCCTCGGTTCCGGCCGTAATGCTCGGCGGCAACGCTGCCAAAGCGCTCGCAGCAGGAGGCGCTGACGCGGCCGCTGCGGCCGCTGGGTTCGGTGGCAAGAACGTGATCCTCTTCATGACCGACCAGGAACGTGCGATCCAGCACTTCCCGAAGGGCTGGGCCGACGCGAACCTCCCCGGTCAAAAGCGCCTCGCTGACAACGGCATCACGTTCCGCAACTCGTTCACGAACGCCTGCATGTGCTCGCCGGCGCGCACAACGATGATGACCGGCTTCATGCCGGCCCAGCATCAGGTTCGCCACACGCTCGAGAGCGACATGAACGACACCTTCGACAGCGAAGGAAACCTGATCTACGAATACCCGAACGTTCCGCTCGCGACAGAGATGAAGAACATGTGCACGGTGATGGCGGCCGCCGGTTACAACGTCGTTTGGAAGGGCAAGTTCCACATGACGAAGCAGGCCGTCACCCCGCCCAGCCCGCTGCCAGCAGCCGGCACTACGGCAGCCGGCACGGTGCAGGATTGGACGCCAGAGAATGTTGGCCAGTACGGCGGACAGCGCTGGAACCCGAAGGACGCTGGCGCCAACCAGACGCTCCCCGAAGGCGGCGGAAACGCCTACGAGAACCCCGACCCCGCCCCGGGCTACACCGGCGGCGACAACGACAACCGCTTCATGACCGACGCCGGCAGCGTGAGCGACGGTGATGAGGGCGTACTCGCCTACATCAACTCGGTCGCCGCGACGCAGACGCCGTTCTTCCTCGTGATCTCGCTCGTCAACCCGCACGACGTGCTCTTCTACCCGAAGTCTTTCAAAGCCAGCGAATACCCGAGCGACGACCTCGATGGCGACATTGAGCTGCCAAGCACGGTCAACGAGAACCTAAAGACGAAGCCGAAGGTTCAGTCCGCCTTCCGCAAGATCTTCCTGATCGGCAATCCGATCCTCACTCGCCTCCAGCAGCGCAAGTACATCAACTTCTATGGCAACTTGATGATAGAAGCGGATGGCTACCTCAACCAGACGCTCGACGCGCTCGAGAATCAAGGACTGCTCGACGACACGGTCTTCATCCGCACCTCCGACCACGGCGAGATGGGAATGGCTCACGACGGCGTTGGCGAGAAGAACTTCAACTTCTATGAAGAGTCGATGAAGGTGCCGCTGATCTGGTCCAACCCGCAGATCTTCCCGGAGCCACGCACCAGCGACGCGCTCGTCTCGCACGTTGACCTCGTACCGACGCTGGCGTCGGTCTTCGGCGCCCCGGCGTCGGCGCGCGCGAAGTGGAATGGCGTTGACTACTCGAAGCTGCTCGTCAACCCGAAGGCCAAGTCGGTCCAGGACTACGTGGTGTTCACCTACGACGACTACCAGTCGGGACAGGCAAAGAAACTGCACCCGTATGGCGCCAACCACATCTCCAGCATCCGTGAGGCACGCTACAAGCTCGCGCGCTACTACGACCCGCTGGGGGTAGCGAAGACCGAATACGAGATGTACGACCTGCAGCGCGACCCGAACGAGAAGCGCAACCTCGCCGCCCCCGGCATCCGTCGCGGCCGGCTGGAGCAGCGCGAATTTAGCCGCCTGAAGAAGAAGCTGGCGCGCGTTGAAGCAGCCCGCCTCGGGCCAATCCCAGGCACGCCTCAGCCGATCAGCATGACGGCCTCAACCTCGCAAACGAAGAACAGCAAGACGTTCAAGTTCACCGACAAGGGAACCTGCATCGGAATGCCAACCGGCAGCGGCAACACGCTGATCGACTGGGTGCTCGACCCGGTCAAGGGAACCGGAGCCGGCAAGGTGACGCTGAGCAGCGGCGCCGGCCTGATCAAGGGCGTTGCAACGGTCACCTTCGCGGCCGATACTGCCGCTGACCAGATCACGCTGACCGGCACGATGACGATCACCAGCGGCACCGGCGACTTCCGTGGCATCAAGGCCACGGGGCTGACATTCGTCGAGACCGACAATCTGCAGGGCACCGACGGTCAGATCACGATCACCGGTAACGCGACCTACCAGTAGGCGGGCGCTCTAGGCGGCGCGCCAGAGCGCGTCGTCGCCGAGCGGCTCACGCAGGAGCTTGCCGTCAGCGGTCAGCTCTTGCAGCTCGGCCAGCACCGCGCCGGTATTTGGCGGCATCATCGGCTCGGCCATCACGGCGGCGATCTCGGCCGTCGGCAGCGGGCGGGCGAAGAAGTCGAAAACTTCGGCCGCACTGTCGGGCCGCGGGCGTCGCGTCAGCGTTGGGTCGAGATTGGCGAGAATCACGTCGTAGGCTTCGATCGTTTGGAAGCCCCCGGCCTCTAGCGAGCTGCCGTCCGGCGCGGTGAAGATCAGTGAAGGCGCCGTGTAGCGAACGGGGCCGTCGCTGTCGGCGCTCTTGCCTTGCGCTTCGGTGGCGCCGCCGGCCGCTTGGCGGGCTCGCGTGCGCTGAGCTTCGTAGCGCTCGAGCACGTCGGCGTCGTCGAGGCGCGCGACTATTCCATCGCCGTCCAGCCCACCGACCGCATTTAGCGCGGCGGCGATCGCAGCGTCGTCGGCGAGCATCTCGATCGTCGTGAAGTTGAGGAACTGCAGTGCGCTCAGCGCCGCCTCCCCCAGCTCATGGCTCTGCTCGTTTGCGAGCATCACGGCGCGGCAGGCGCGGCTCGTGGCCGAAACGCCGGCCTTGACCTGGTAGCCGAACGGCATCCCGAAGCGCTCGTGGTAGACCGGCCAGCTTGAGACCATGCGCTCCGGCGTATAGCCGCGATCCTCGTACTGCTTCGCGTCCTCGGTCAGTCCGATAACGACGAGCTCCCAATCGAGCTGGTCACCGAAGCGCCACTCGAGCGTGCGCAGCGCCGGGCGGGCAGAGTAAGCCCACGGGCAGCCGGGATCTGTGAAGTGGGTTGCGGCGATCGCCATCAGCGCTAGTGGCGCGCGCGCTTGAGCTGCGCGCG
>JAEMTR010000164.1:1355-3195 GCA_016462245.1 Solirubrobacteraceae bacterium | reverse complement strand
GGGCGGCGCAGGATCACGGCGCCATCCAGAATCACGAAAAGCTGGTCGCCAACCTCGCCGAGCTTGACGATCGATTCGCCATCGCTGAACGAGCACTCTTCGCCAGCGGCAAGCAGTGGCGGCAGTAAGCCTTCAGGCAGCTCCGGTGCGACCGGTTCCGCCTTTCCAAGCCTTTCGTACTGACCGCCGTGGTAGAGCAGCGGCGCGCCTTCGCTATGGCGCGCGTACTCAACGTGACCGAGGAAGAGCGAGTGATCACCGGCGTAGTAGGTGCGGTCGACGCGGGCGACGAAATGCGCGAGCGCGCCTTCGACCAGTGGCGTATCGCGGACGATCTCAAAGGCTGGCTCCGGGACACCCTCCTTGGCGCGGCCGGCAAAGCGGTCCGACATTTCGGCTTGGTGTTCGCCGAGGATGCTTACTCCGTAGCGGTCGCCTTCGTGGAGCAGGTTGCACATCTTTGCGCGGCGGTCGACTGAGATCAGCACCAGCGGAGGGTTGAGCGAGGCCGACATGAAAGCGTTGGCCGTCATCCCGTGAACCTCCTCGTGGGCGCTGGTCGTGATCACCGTGACGCCGGTTGTGAACATCCCCAGCGTGCGGCGCAGAGCGATCGCCGGGTCGTCGCCGGCGTCGGACTGGTACTCCATCACTTCGGGCGCTGCCGTGAAGTCAAACGGTGACTCGCCGATTCCCTCAGGGCCTTGCGGCACCGCCGTTGAGTCGAGCGACAGTTTGAATTCTGGCGGCGCGCCTTCGGTCGCCATTAGGCGCTGCCCGCCGCGACTGCGCCGGGCAGCTGCGGCAGCGAACTAAGCCAAGCGCTTCGGTTGCCCGCCTTGTCCCACAGAATCGGGAAGTAGCTTTCGTCCATTGTCATCTCGTCGCGGCGACGGTAGCGGCTGTAGATCGGGTCGGCGCCGACCGGGTCGAACTGTGCGGTCGAAGGAATCATGTGAGTGACGAGCGCGCGGCGATCAATTTCAGCTTCGTTGATCCCCGAACCGTGGAAGACGCGCGAGTGGTGGATCGCGGCGCCGCCTGGCTTTACGACTACCGGCGTGCGCTCGGTTGAGACCCCTTCCGGGGCCGCTGCGCCGACCGGCGCCAACCAATCGTCTGGGTCGTGAAAGTCGCCGCGCGAGGGCGGCATCTTCGGCCACTTGTGTGATCCGCCGACGTATTCGATCGTGCCGCTCTGGGCGAAGGTCTGGTCGAGCGCTACCCAGACCGTGATCATTTCCGCTGGGTCGACGTAGCCAGCGTAGGAGCCGTCCTGGTGCATGCCGAGAGTGCGCGCGCCGGGTGGCTTCCAAAGGCAGTTGTCGTGGACGATGCGAACGCCGTCCCAGCCGGCGAGCTGCGCGGCGAGGCGGCCGCTCTGCTCGCTGAGGACCTGCGCGGCGATCAGCTCATCGGCCTTCCAGCCGTTGCAGATCTGTCGCGTCTTCGTCTCTGGGTCGCGGCCGCGAACCCAGTTGACTTCGTCGGGCGCGATCCCGGTTGAGTATTCGCCAGAGAACAGCTTGTCGAAGCGCTCGCGCAGTGCCATCACGGTTGGCTCCGAGATGAAGTCCTGCTCGATGATTAGGAATCCGTCGCGGTTGAATGCCTCAACGTCTGCCTCTGAGAATGAATCGATCATCAGCGCGATTGTCGCACGGTTTGTGCGGCTAGGGAAGTAATTGGGCGCGGGTTCTAGCCGCTGATGCCCTTGTAGAGCAAGTAGACGCCGAAGAAAATCAGGAAGCCGACGGCAATCCCGCGCTGGTGCTTGGTCGTCTGCTCGTTGAGCCACTTCAGCGCTTCGCCCGACTTCTTCGGAATCACGAACGTGATC
>JAEMTR010000164.1:0-1345 GCA_016462245.1 Solirubrobacteraceae bacterium | reverse complement strand
TCGCCGAGACGGTCACGATCAGGACGATTGCCAGCAGCACAAGCGCTTCCTCGCCAACGCCGATCTTGCTGCCGACGAGAGCCTTCACCGACGCCACCACGAGCACCAGCGTTTCGACGTTTACGGCCATCAGCCCGGCGCCGAAGCCGAACTCAGCGACGAGCGATCGCTTCTTCTCCTTCTTCTCCTTCTTCGGCTTTGGCTTAGCCAGCAGCTTGCGGGCCGCGAGCAGCAGCAGCAGCGCGCCGAGCACGATGTCGAGCGTTGATGAGTGTTTGGCGTGTGGGTGCGAGCTGCCGAGCGTCTTGCTCAGCACGACGGCGAAGATCACGCAGAGGATCGACAGCGCCAGCACCTGGCCGGCTGCGAACGCCAAGGCCTTCGCCCGACCACGATCGGGCTGGCTGAGCAGCAGGATCGACACCGTCAAAGGAATCGGGCTGACCGCTGCACCGAGCGCCAGCACCAACGCTTCGCTCACGTCGTTCACGTTGGCAGACTAACCGCGGCGTGGTTGGGTGGGTTTGCTGGCGCATCAGCGGTGTTCACCACGCTAGGCTCCCGGTTCGCCGTTTGATTCTTGGAGGAGTCGATGTTGAAAGTTCGTTCGGTAGTGCTTGGTTCAGTTGCAGCGCTCGCGCTCGTCGCTGTTGCGGCTGGCCCGGCCAGCGCGGCAGGAATGACCGCCAGCGGAAGCATTGGTCAGGCCTACGTGCTTGGCGCAGCCGATGGTCAAGCACTGACGCTGCTCAATGCGCGCGGGCGGACTGTCGCCAAGGGCACGGCCGATCGCTTCGGCAGCTTCATCTTCCAGAACGTTGCCGCCGGCAGCGGCTACAAGGTGCGTGGCGCCAGCACGACGCGCGCGTTCAAAGTGTTGAGCACGAAGTCAAACCCGCCAGCAGCCTTCTTCCGCGGAATCAAGCTCAAACAAGGGCTCAACTACGTCAAGGTTCGTGACGGCATCGAGATTGCGATGACGGTTCGCCTTCCGGCCGGCAAGAAGCTCAGCGACGGCCCGTTCCCGACGATCATTGAGTACTCCGGCTACCAAACAGCGGCGCCGAACGACCTGCTCAGCGCGCTCGGCAAGAATGATCCGCTCGCGCCGGCCGCTTCAACCGCAGTCGGCGCGCTAATCGCGCCACTGCTCGACTTCGCCGTCGTCAGCGTTCAAATGCGCGGCTCCGGCTGCTCCGGCGGCGCCTTCGACCTCTTCGCCCTGCCAACGACATTCGACGGCTACGACGCTGTTGAGACGGTCGGCGCGCAGTCTTGGGTCAAGGGCGGCAAGGTTGGAATGGGTGGCATCTCGTTCTCCGGCATCACGCAGCTCTTCACGGCC
>JAEMTR010000163.1:822-3200 GCA_016462245.1 Solirubrobacteraceae bacterium | reverse complement strand
TCTCCCAGCTGGCCCAGTCGGGAACGAGATTGGAGTTGGCGATCAGCACGCGTGGCGCGGCGGCGTGTGTTTCAAAGACGGCGACCGGCTTGCCGGACTGCACCAGCAGCGTGTGGTCGTCCTCCAGATCGATCAGCTCGCGGACGATCGCGTCGTAACACTCCTGATTGCGCGCCGCTTTGCCGATTCCGCCGTAAACGACCAGATCCTCGGGCTTCTCAGCGACGTCTGGGTGGAGGTTGTTCTCGAGCATCCGCAGCGCCGCCTCTTGTTCCCAGCCTTTGCAGCGAAGTTCAAGTGGGTTGGTGGTCACGTCGTTGCTCCCTCGGGGTTGATCAGCGCAAGCGCATTTCCAGCTAGTTGGCGGTGGCACTCATCGCTGCTGAGCCCGGCTGCCTCCAACATCCGGCCAAGATTGCGCGGGATATGAGCGTAACCGGCGCCGCCGTAACGCAGCAGCTGGGTCTTCGTGCAGACGTCGTGCGCGTGGACGATGCGATCGCCATACCCCTGCTCGATTAGCTGCGCGGTAGCTTCAACACGCTGCGCGTCGGTAGGCATCGAAACGTCGCCGTATTCGAAGTCATCGCCCCAGAGGTCGAAGGCGATCGTTGTCCCTCTATTCATAAGCTCGCGGTGGTAATCCAGCCCGGCTTCAATCTGCGGGTCGAGGTGACAAAGGATCGTGCGCGCCAGCTTGCCGCCTGCGGCCTCCACGATGTCGAGCGCTTGATGGCCACGCCGCGCGAATGGATGGAGATGCACATACAGTGCGCTGCCGAGCTGGCGCTGCGCCATCGCCGCGCCGCTCAGCGCCGCCTGCTCGCTCGGCAGAATCGGGTCGCCGGTTCCGATCTCACCGATCACCGCTGGCCGTGGCGCTGGTCCAGTGAACTGGGCAAGAATCGCGTCGCGGTGCTGCTCGGCGGTCCGCTCATCACCGGGGCGCGACTCGGCGATGTACGGGCCGCAGCCAAAGACGATGTCGACCTCTGAGGCGCGCGAAAGCGCGGCAATCTTCTCGAGGTCTCGGCCAACAGTCTGCGGCGTTACATCGACGATCAGCGTCTGCCCGGCACCAGCCAGAGCGCTCAGCTCCTCGGCGATCAACTGGTGATCGTCAAGCACTAGATTGTCGGCGCAGGCGAACGGGTTCAGCCTGACCGCGTCGGCATTCTCTTCGGTTACCAACTGATCGCGCAGGTGTGCACTGGGGGGGTGGCTCTCGTCGAGCCAGCAGCGAATGTCGATCGCGAGATGCTCGTGCGCGAGCACGGTGTCGTAGTCGTGCGCCAGCGCGCCGCCGGTGACGGTTAGAGGAGCGCTCACAGCCCGCTCCGGCGCAGTAGCTCCGGAGTTACTTCGTCCAATGAAGCGCAGCCGCAGAGCGCGAGCGTGTCGTTGATCTCAGCTTCGAGTAGTGAGAGCACCGTTTCGACGCCGCGCTGACCGTCGGCGGCGAGCGCCCAGATCACAGGGCGAGCGATCAGTACGGCGCGCGCGCCGAGTGCGATTGCCTTGACGACGTCGCTGCCGCGGCGCACGCCGCCGTCGAGCAACACCTCGAGCTGATCACCGGCGGCATCGGCGATCTCTTGAACAACGTCGATTGCGGCTACGGCGGTGTCGAGCTGGCGCCCGCCGTGATTTGAGACAACGACGCCGGATACGCCGAGGCTGGCGGCGATGCTCGCGTCCTGGGCGCTTAGTACGCCCTTAACGACAACTGGCAGATCGCTGAGCGCAATGAAGCGCTCGATGTCATCCCAACTGAGGTCGGACTGCATCAGACCGGTGACCTCGTGTGGGCTGAGCGGACCGTCGTGATCGGCTGGCACCGGCACGCACGGAAGCTCGCAATCGTCCGGCAGCACAAACTGGTTGCGGTACTCGCGCTCGCGGCGCCCGTGGACAGCGACGTCGGCCGTTACGACGAGAGCGCGGTAGCCCGCGGCCTGAGCACGCATGACAATCTCATCGGTCAGCCCACGATCGCGATAGGGATAGAGCTGAAAGAAGACTGGCCGCGTTGGCCCGGATGCCTCCGCGACCGCCTCGAGACTCTTTGTCGAGAGTGAAGAGAGACAGAGCGCCGTGCCGGCCGAAGCGGCTGCGCGAGCGGTCGCCACTTCACCTTCAGGATCAGCGACCTGCTGGTAGGCGATCGGCGCGATCAAAGCTGGGAAGTTGATTGGCACGCCGAGAACGGTCGTCGCGCTGGAGCGCTCCCGCCCACCGCGCAACACGCGAGGGACAAGTGAGATCCGCTCGAACGCCAAACGATTTTCGCGCAGCGTTATTTCGTCGCCAGCACCGCCAGCGAAGTATTCGTAGCTGGCGTGAGGCAGCTTCTCGCGTGCAATCAGCTCAAAATCATT
>JAEMTR010000163.1:0-812 GCA_016462245.1 Solirubrobacteraceae bacterium | reverse complement strand
GGCCCTGTCTCGGCTACTTCATTAAGCCGCCCACTAATTGGCGTACTCACATTGCACCGTCGGCTGGCTCGGGGAGCAGCGAGCAGAGCGCTTCGCCGGTTACGAGATCAAGCACGGCTGCGAGATCGTCGGCTGGCGGGCGATCCTCTTCCAAGATCGTAATGCGCTCGCGAACCGCGGCGTGAACGGCCTCGACGAGATTGCCCGGTCGACCTGGATCTAGATCCAGCGCCTGGCAACCGCAGATCAGTTCATAGGCGAGGATCCGCTCGAGCCGCGAGAGAGTGTCCAAACTCATCACTGCGCCGGTCATCCCAAGCGAGACGTGATCCTCTTGGTTGTCGGAGGTCGGAATGTTGTCGATGCTGACCGGCGTTGCCAGCGCGCGCAGTTCACTGACCAGCGCAGCGGCTGCGTATTGCAGGATCATGTAGCCACTGGAGTGGCCCGGGTCGGGGCTGAGGAAAGCTGGAAGAACGCCATTCGTCGACGGTGAGACGAGGCGGAAGATTCGCCGCTCGCTAACGGCCCCAAGGTCGGCCAAGCCGATTCGCAACGTATCGAACGCCAGCGCGAGGCTCTGGCCGTGGAAGTTGCCCGCCGAAATAACCTCCGGTGGGTCGTCGAAGACGAGGGGGTTGTCGGTGACGGCATTAACGTCAATCTCGATCAGCCGCGTAAAGAAGCTCGCGGCCTCGCGCGCAGCGCCGTGGATTTGCGCAGCGCAGCGTAGCGAGTAGGCATCTTGAAGACGCTCGCCGGTTCCGTCGACGGTGCGCGTGGACTGGGCGAGCGCGTGGCGGATGTGAGCT
>JAEMTR010000028.1 GCA_016462245.1 Solirubrobacteraceae bacterium | reverse complement strand
TTGCCGGCCTCTTGAGCGATCAACATCGCGTCATAGGCACCGAGCCCAGCGCCGCCGTTCTGCTCGCTTACGAGCAGTCCAAGCCAGCCAGCTTCAGCGGCTGTTGGCCACATGTCCGGCATCGCTGATTCGTCTTCGATTGCCTCGCGGGCAGCTTCGACGGTCTTTACGCGCGAGAAAGCGTCTGCCGCTGCGTCGCGCAGGAACTGCTGCTCATCTGAGAGTCCGAGGTTCATGCTGCTGCACCTTCCTTCTCCTTGGCACGCAGTTCGCTGAACGGGATGCCCTTATCAAGCCGTGGCTCCGGTGGCAGTCCGAGGACGCGCTCGCCGATCGTGTTGCGCAGGATCTCTTCCGTACCACCGGCCGACTTAAGGCCCGGTAGGAAGGAGATCATGTAAGACCATTCGCTGTCCGCGTCGAGCGCCTCTGGCCCAACGATGTCGGCGATCAGATCACCGGCGCGGACGGCGCAGTTGACTGTCGTGACCTTCGCGAGGCCGAACTCTGGTCCCGGAATCTGCCCGTCCTGCAGCGCGCTGATTGAGCGGTAGCCGGTCCAGCGGATCGCCTCCAGCTCGGCGGCCAATTCGCCGAAGTTGTGGCGAACCTCGTGATCGTTCGCTGCTGTTTCGTCTGAAGCGATCGCCTCGGCAAAGCGAGTTGCGCGGTAGCCGAATGACGCCGAGCCAAGGCCAATCGCAAGGCGCTCGAACATCAACGTCGTTAGGCCAACGCCCCAGCCGTTCTCTTCGCCTCCAACAACCGAATCGGCGTCGATTACGACGTCATCGAAGAAGACCTCGTTGAACTCGGCTTCGCCGGAGATCTGCCTGAGGCCGCGGACGGTTATTCCTTCGGCGTCCATCGGCACGATGAACATCGTCATCCCCTTGTGCTTCGGGATGTCGGGGTTGGTGCGGGCAAGAATTAGTCCATGGGCCGCGAATTGAGCGTTGGTCGTCCATACCTTCTGCCCGTTCAGCGTCCAAGTGCCGTCGTCGTTGTGCTTTGCGCGCGTCTGAACGGCGGCAAGGTCCGAGCCGGCGGCCGGCTCAGAGAACATCTGGCACCAGATCTCATCGGCGTGGAGCATCGGTCCGAGGTAGCGCTGCTTCTGCTCTTCGGTTCCGTGGGCGATGATTGTTGGCCCGAGCATGCCGACGCCGATCACGTCGAGGATGCCGGGAACACCAGCCTGCTGCATCTCTTGGCTGATCACGACCGATTCGACAGGGCCGATTCCTTGGCCGCCATACTCCTTCGGCCACGTTGCTCCGGCTAGCCCTGCTTCGGCAAGTTTGCCTTGCCAAGCGCGGTGGGCGACGAGGATCTCGTCGGGGTCGGTGAGGGCGCCTTCGCCTTCAAGGATGGGGGCATCTGCCTTATTTGCGTCGAGCCACGCACGTACCTCTTTGCGGTACTCGGCCTGCTCTGGTGTGTCATTGAGATCCACGGACTGCTCCTTTGACTGACTGGTCGGTCAACGTCTACTTCGAAGCATAATACGAACCGCTCACTCGTCGCGATCAGCCCCACTTGCGAGCGCGCCGAAGATTCCGATTCCCATCAGCGCGATGATCACGATCGAGAGGACTGTGAGCACGGTCAGCCCTTCGGTTTGGATTGTCACGAGTGTGATCGCGAAGAAGGCGAGCAGGAAGATAAAAACGATTACAAGCAGCGCGGTGCGCATCGATGGCCTTCCCTCTGGCTAGGCGCCGACGGCAGCGCTGAGCGGGCCGACACCTGGCCGCTGCTGGGGGACGTGCTCGTCGGCGTGGTAGCTGGAGCGGACCAGTGGGCCGGCCGCGATGTGTGAGAAGCCAAGTTCGTAGGCGGCAACTTCGAGCGCCTTGAACTCGTCGGGGTGCCAGTAACGCACGACCGGTAGGTGATCCTCGGTTGGCCTCAGGTACTGGCCGACGGTCAGTACCTCTACGCCCGCTTCACGCAGGTCGGCAAAGGCGCTGATCATCTCGTCGTGAGTTTCGCCAAGGCCAACCATTAGCCCCGACTTTGTGACGAGCCCGTCACCACCGATTGCGCGGGCGTTGCGCAGCACGCGCAGCGAGCGTTGCCAGCGTGAACCGCGCCGCGCGACCGAATAGAGCCGTGGCACAACCTCAACGTTGTGGTTGAAGACGTCGGGCCGCTCAGCGAGAACCCTTGCCAGCGGCATCTCTTCGCCGCGGAAGTCGGGCGTCAAAACCTCAACCTTGCAGTCCGGCGCCTGCGAGCGGCACTGGCGAATTGTTGCCGCCCAGATCCCTGAGCCGTAGTCGGGCAGGTCGTCGCGGTCGACGCTCGTGATCACGGCGTGGCGCAGACCCATCTTTGCGATCGAGCGAGCGACGCGGGCCGGCTCAAGCGGGTCGTTCCAAGTTGGCTTGCCGCTCTTGACGTTGCAGAAGCCGCAGCGGCGAGTGCAGGTATCGCCAAGAATCATGAAGGTCGCGGTTCCGCGTTCCCAGCATTCGCCAACGTTTGGGCAGGCGGCCTCTTGGCAGACGGTGTGGAGGTTCTCGTCCTTAATCATCGCCGAAAGCTGGCGGTACCTCTCGCCTCCCGGTGGCGGCACCTTGAACCACGGCGGCTTGCGCGAGCGGATCGGCTGGACGTCGGCGCCGAGTACGGCGCTTACGTCCATCCCGCCGGGATTGGAGCGAGAGCGGGTTTGGTGGGAGCGGATCGTCGGCTCGGTGGCCACAGTGTCAGGCTAGCGTGGCGTCGGTCGGTGTGATCATCGCAGCCAGCCGTTCGGGGCTTAGTGATTGCGGTGTTGCGCCCAGTTCGGCTGCCCAAGCGGCGCTGATTTGGCCGGCGAACTGCTCAGCGTCGGGTGATACGCCGGTTTCGGCGGCAACCGAGGTGATCTCTGCCTGCAGCCCGCAGGGAACGATCCACTGCCACGGCTCTAGGTCCATATCGACGTTGATTGCGAAGCCGTGCGTTGTGACTGAGCGACGAAGGTGGACGCCGATCGAGGCGATTTTGCGTTCCTCGACCCAGACGCCGGTGAAGTCGGCGCCCTCATCAACCCTCGCCCGCGCCTCAACGCCAACCGACGCCAGCGCGGCGATGATCACGCGCTCCAGCGAACGGACATGCGCAACGACGTCGGCAGTTTTGACGATCGGGTAACCAACCAGCTGGCCGGGAGCGTGGTAGGTGACGCGCCCGCCGCGGTCGACGTCGACGATCTCGATTCCACGCTCGGCGTACCAGGCCTCCTCCTGGGGAAGCTCCTCAGGGCTGCTGCGGCGCCCGCGCGTGTAGACCGGATTGTGTTCAAGCAGCAGCAGCGTGTCGCCGATCAGCCCCGCCTCGCGGGCGTCGCGAACTCGCTCCTGCAGGGCATTTGCGTCGCCGTAGTCGAGCCGCCCTAGCTGTACAACCGAGCATTCCTCAGCGCGTTCGCTCATTGCCGTTTCAGCCTACTCTTAGCTCGCGAGCGAGAGCGGTGCTTCGAGCAGCGCTTTGATTCGGGCAAGCAGTTTGGCGCCGTCGGCGCCATAGAGGATTCGGTGGTCGCAGGCCAGCGTCAGCTCCATCACCATCCGCGCCTCAATCTCCCCTTCGTGAACGGCGGCGCGCTGCTCGACCGCGCCGACGGCAAGGATTGCCGCCTGCGGCGTGTTGATTACCGCTTCGAAGCTGCGCACGCCGAACATTCCAAGGTTGCTGACGGTGAAGGTGCCGCCGCTGGTCTGCGGCGGCGTAATCGTGCCGCTGCGCACGCGCTCAGCGAGCTCTCCCGTCTCAGCAGCGATTTCGGCCAGCGTCTTCGCGTCGGCGTCGAAGACGGTCGCCGCGACGAGCGTCCCCGGCCCGGCGACGGCAACACCGATGTTGATTCGCGAGTAGTGCTCGAACTTTCCGTCGCGCCAGGCGCCGTTGGCCTGTGGCTGCTCGCGCAGCGCCAGAGCAGAGGCCTTGATGACCATGTCGTTGATCGTCGGCACTGCTTGGCCCTCAGCGGCGGTCGCTTTCAGTTCAGCGCGCAGCGTTGTCGCGGTCGTCATGTCAACGCTGATCTGCAGCGTGAAGGAGGGAACGGTGGCGCGCGATTCGGCCATTCGTCGCGCGATCAGCGCCTGCGTTCGGCTTGGCTCAGTGCTTGTAACTGAGCCGCGGCCGCTGGCTTCGTCACCACTCGTGCTGGAGGCCGCAGCGCTGAGCGCGCCGCGGCTGGCTCCCTCAACGTCGACCTTGACGATTCGCCCGCCGGGCCCGCTGCCGGATACCGAGTGGAGGTCGACGCCGGTTTCGCCTGCGATCCGTCGCGCAATCGGTGAGGCCTTGACGCGCTCGCCGCTACTGGGCTCTAAAGCCGGCGGCTCAGGCGCAGCAACCGGCGTTGCTACCGGCTCCACAGTTTCAACCTCGCTGACTGGCGCAGCTGCAGCGCTCGCGGCTGAGCCATCGTCGCCGATCACGGCGATCTTCGCGCCAACCGCCAGCGTCGCGCCTTCCGGCGCAGTGATCTGAAGCATTCCGGCGGTGTCTGATTCGTAGGCCATCGTCGCCTTGTCGGTCTCTATTTCGACTAGCTCCTCGCCGCGCGCGACCTCGTCGCCGTCGCGCTTGAGCCAGCGCACGATAGTTCCTTCCTCCATCGAGTCGGAGAGCCTGGGCATCACAATCTCAGCCACGTGACGCTCGCTTCCTGTCACCGAATAGTGCCAGCGTCGCTTCGATCACCTGTTCTTCGTGAGGGAATGAGATCTGCTCAAGGCTCTTCGCGTAAGGCATCGGCGCATCGACGCCGGTCACGCGGCCGACCGGCGCGTCGAGATCATCGAAGCCCTGCTCTTGAATCAGCGCCGCGAAGTTGGCGCCAACGCCGCCGTGTGGCCAGCCCTCCTCGACGATCACGCAGCGGTTCGTTTTCGCGACCGATTCAAGAATCGTGTCTAGGTCGAGCGGGCGCAGCGTGCGCGGGTCGATCACCTCGGCTTCAATCCCGTGCTCGGTGGCCAGCTGCTCGGCGGCGCGCTCAGCCGTCTGCGCCATCCGTGAAATGCCAATCAGCGTCACATCGCTTCCTTCGCGTCGGACGGCGGCAAGGCCGAACGGAATTGTGAAGTCGGGATCATCCGGAACTTCGCCGCGCTGCCCGTAAAGAGTTTCGTGTTCGATGAAGATCACGGGATTATCGTCACGGATCGCCGTTTTGAGAAGGCCCTTCGCGTCGGCCGCCGTGCTCGGCACGGCAACCAGCAGCCCCGGCACGTGCAGATAGAGCGCCTCAAAGCTGTGCGAGTGGGTTGGCCCGAGCTGATGGCCGGCGCCCTGCGGCATCCGCACGACGAGCGGCACGCTGACCTGGCCGCCGAACATGTAGCGCACGTGGGCGGCGTGGTTGATGATCTGATCGAGCGCCAGCAGTGAGAAGTTGATCGTCATCAGCTCGATCACCGGCCGCAGCCCGGTCATCGCCGAGCCGACACCAAGCCCAACAATTGTGTTCTCCGAGATCGGCGTGTCGCGGATCCGCTTCTCGCCGAAACGATCAAGAAGCCCTTCGGTCACCTTGAAGGCACCGCCGAAGACGCTGATGTCTTGCCCCATTAGGTAGACGTTCGGGTCGCGCTCAAGCTCTTCGGCGAGTGCTTGGTTAAGAGCTTCTCGGTAGCGCATCTCGGCCATTAGGAGAGATCCTCGCCCTTCTGCAGGCCGGCGCCGCGATGGTCGGCCGAGTACCAGCCGCGAACCTGATCGCTGAGCACATAGACGTCGTCGTAGAGCGAGCTTGGCTCGGGCTCCGGCGAGGCGTCGGCGAAGGCGACTGCTGCGTCGACAGTTTCGATCGCTTCAAGGTCGATTGCTTCGCGCTGTTCATCGCTCAGGACACCCTCTGCGACGAGCCGGTCGCCGAAGGTCACGAGCGGGTCGCGCTTGCTCCACTCCAGCACCTCCTCCTCGCTGCGGTAATCCTCAGGGTCGGCGATCGAGTGGCCGCGGAAGCGGTAGTTGAGCGCTTCAACTAGAACCGGCTGGCGCTCCTCGCGTGCGATTCGCAGCGCCTCCGTCGTTACCGCCCAGGTGTCAACGACATCCATTCCGTCGCACTCAAGGCCAGGGACACCGAAGCCTTCCCCTTTGCGCTGCAGATCGGTCTGGGCAGAGTGGCGCTCCAGCGAGGTTCCCATTCCGAACTGGTTGTTGGTGACCATGAAGACGACAGGCAGGCTCCAGAGCGCCGCGAGATTGAGCGTCTCACCGAAGGTACCCTGGTTGCTGGCTCCATCGCCGAACTGGCACAGCGTCGCGTCGTCACTGTCGAGGTAATCGCTGGTCAGGCCAAAGCCCGCCGCCAGCGGCAGGTTGCCGCCGACGATTCCGAAGCCGCCCATGAAGCGTCGCTGAAGATCGAACATGTGCATCGAGCCGCCGCGGCCACGGCAGAGCCCATCTACACGGCCGAAGAGTTCGGCCATCACGCGGCCTGGCTCGCTGCCGCGAGCCAGCGCCTGCCCGTGCGAGCGGTAGGTGGCGATCATGTAGTCGGTCGGCCGCAGCGCCGCAACGGTGCCAACAATTGTTGCCTCCTCACCGATCGCGAGGTGGAGAAAGCCGCCTACTTTGGCGCGCGTGTACTGCTCCCCAGCGCGCTCCTCAAAACGGCGGATCAGAGTCATCGACCTAAGCCACTCCAGCGACATCTCCGAAGGCGGCAGCTGGTGGTCGGTCATCTAAGCCCAGCCTAGTAGTTTTGACGCTAGTAGTCCTCGTCGCTTTCGACAGCGCTCCAGCGGGCGATGAACTCGTCGCTCTCGAGCCGCTGCAGGTCGTCGCGCAGCGATGCTTCCATCCGGCCGGTGGCGCGCGCCGGGACATCCCAGAACAGCACTACTTCGAGCTCCTCGACCGAGACGACTTCGATGTGGTCGAAGCGATCTGAGGCAGCGAGGAGCCCGGGAGCGAGGCCGGTGCGCGTGACGATCACGTCGTAGTCGCGAGAGGCGCTCATTGAGCCGTCGCCTGTTCGCTCATCGCTGCTGCCGCCGCTTCGAGCTGGTCGTCGCCGTGGAAGAGCTGATCGGCCCCGCCACCTGCGCCAGGCACCCAAACGGCCGGCACGTCGCGCACGCCGCGCTCTAGCGCTAGCGCAGTGGCTGCTTCGAGTCCGTCGCGGACGGTGCGCAGCTGGCAGCCCTTCAACAGCGCCGCTGGGTGCATCTCGCAGGCCGAACCGGCGATCACAATGTTGTCGTCGCTGTCGAGCGCCCGCCCGCCAGCGTAGGCCTGGCGGAATGCCGCCAACACGAACGGAACCGTGCGACCGATCTGCTTCGCATATGTGGCTGCCAGCATCGCTTGCTCGCTGTCGAAGGGGAGAGGAGAGGGCCAGCGCGGCGCTTGCAGTGAGCGCTCCGCGGCGAGCGCGTCAACCAGTGCTCGCTCTTCGGCGGCATCGCTGAGCGCCGGCAGCGCCGAACCACGGATTGGAATCCACTCGGCCGCCATCGGCAGTAGCGTCATGATCCGTTCGGCCGAGAGATAAGACTCGGGGCTGGCTAGGTCGAAGTAGAAGGCCGGCTGCTGTTCCATCTTCGCCTAGCCGTGAATCAGCCAGCCGTCGGCGGCGCGGGCCGCCTCCAGCACTGCTTCGCTCATCGTCGGGTGGCCGTGGATGAAGCGCGCTACCTCCGGGTAGCCACCTTCGAGCAGTTTCGCGTTTACAAGCTCCTGAATCAGTTCGGTCGCCTTCGCTCCGACGATGTGTGCGCCGAGCAGCTCGCCGTACTTTTTGTCGCCGACAATTTTGACGAGCCCGCCGCGGTCGCCGTAGAGCGTGCCTGCGCCGACGGCGCCGTAAGGAACCTTGCCTACCGTTACGTCGAAGCCTTGCTCCTTCGCCTGCTCTTCGGTCAGGCCGAAGCTGGCGACGTTCGGGGCGCAGAAGGTTGCTCGCGGGATGTCGGTGTAGTCGAGCGGGGTGGGGTTCTCACCGGCGATCGCTTCGACGGCGATGATTCCCTCTTCGCTGGCCTTGTGTGCCAGCGCTGGGCCGTGGACTAAGTCGCCGATCGCGTAGATCCCTTCGGCGCTTGTGCGCTGATGGCCATCGACGGCGATCAGACCATGCTCGTCGAGATCCAAACCGGCGGCTCCAATACCGAGGCCTTCAACGTCGGCGCCGCGGCCGGCCGCGATTACGAGCCAGTCGGCTTCGCCCTTCTCCTCGCCGTAGCTGTACGTGGCGGAGTTCTTGCCAGCTTTGATCTCACCGATCAGCGTTGACGTGTGAATCGTGACTCCCTGCTTGCCGAAGCCGCGTTCGACTAGCCGCGAGATGTCCTTGTCCTCGGCTGGCAGTACTCGGTCGAGCGCCTCAAAAAGTTCAACCTCAACGCCGAAGCGGGCGTAGGCGCTGGCGAGCTCGCAGCCCGACGGGCCGGAGCCGACAACGGCCAACTTTTTCGGCAGCGCGTCGAGCGCCCAAGCCTGAGCTGTGTCGATCACGGTTCCGCCGAAGCTTGCGCCCGGAATCGCGCGGGCGACCGAGCCGGCCGCAAGGATGATCGCCTTCGTCGCTTCCAGCTCGCGTCCGTCGACGCTGACGCTCTTCCCGCCGGTCAGCGTCGCCGTTCCAGTGATCAGCTCGACCTTGTTCTTCTTCAGCAGCATTTCGATGCCACCAACGAGCGTGCCGATCACCTCTTCGCGGCGCGCGCTGACGGCGCCGAAGTCAACCTTTGGCTCGCCGACCGTGATCCCAAACTCGCCTGCTTCGCGGATTTCGGAGATGATGTCGGCCGAGCGCAGCACAGCCTTCGCTGGGATGCAGGCGTAGTTGAGGCAGCGGCCGCCGATCTTGTCCTGCTCGACGACGGCGACGCTCATTGCTAGCTGCGCGGCGCGGATCGCTGCGACGTATCCCCCCGGTCCTGAACCGATGATGATGCAGTCGAAGCTTTCTTTAGCCATATGGCGAGTGTATGAAAGTCGCGCCGACCTGGGTGGCGCGTTTCAGTCGCCGCGCAGGGCCGGAACCTTGACGCGGCCGAGCACGCGGATCAGCTTCCAAAACAGCCAGCCGCCGCCGAGCAGAATCACGACGCAAAGAATCACTGCCATAACGTTGCCGGCGACCATCAGCGAGAGCCCTGCGATCACCAGCGTCATCGCCAGCAGCGCTTGGAATCCGAGCAGCGCCCAGTAACGCAAGTTCCACATTCCCCAGGCCGCGAGCAGCATCACAGCGGCGAACAGCAAGACTCCGACCAGCGCTGGCTTCTGGCCTTTAACCTCAACGCCAGCGAAGTAGAAGGCGACGTTGGCGACCGCCAGCGCGGCGGCGACGCCGGATGAGATCTTAACGGCCAGCGGCCGCTCGTCGGGCGCCAAGGGACGAAGCTCTGCGCGCGCGATCTCGTCGCGCTCGGCGCCGCTGAGGCGCTGCTTTGGCGCCGGCTGGGCACCGGGTTCGGTCAGGCTCTGTTTGCGGCTGCGTCGTCCCATCGGCTTCCAGTTTGGCAGCACTAGCCAGCAAGTCGGCGCGAGCCGCTCTACGCTGAAGCGCGATGGACGACCTTCTCGATGCCTTTCAGCAGGCTTGGACAGAGCGCCGCCGTGCCGCTTTTCGCGAGGTTTGCGCCGCCGACCTTCACTGGACCGACCCGTCCAGCCCGGAGCCGCTCTACGGCCCCGATGCGCTGGCTGACCGCGCCGCGCAGCTCTGGCAGGCCTTCCCCGACGCGACCGTTGAGAGCGCCGGCGAGCGGCTCAGCGATGGCCATTACGTAGCTCTACCTGTGCTCGTCAGCGGCGTCCACCGCGCCGCGCTGTCGGGAATCCCGGCGACGAACAAGATGATCACCGTTCACGCCGTCCTCTACTGCGAGCTTGACCCACCGCGCGAGAAGCTCTGGCGCGTTCGCGCCTTCTTCGATGCCTACGACGCGACCGTCCAGCTCGGCGTGCTGCCCAAGCGCGGCTCGCTTGGGGAGCGAGCAATTCTTGCCTTGCGCGGCTTCGGGATTCGCCGTGGCGCCGGCGAAGAGCTTGACGAGAGCCGCTGACGCCGACGCCAAGCCGGCACGCCGCTGCAACAAATGGCGCGCCAATTAAGGCTCCGCGGGCGTATCGTCACGCGCTTGCCACGCCACTTTCTGACCGGTGAAGAGCTTGACCGCGAGCAGCTGCTCGCAGTGCTGGCGCGCGCGCATCAGCTGAAGGCCGCGCCTGCCTCGTCCGACGCGTTGGCCGGCAAGAGCGTCGCCTTGATCTTTGAGAAACCGAGTACGCGGACGCGGCTCTCCTACGAGGTTGGTGTTACAGAGCTAGGCGGCCACGCCGTCGTGCTGCGCCCCGGTGAGATGCAGCTCTCGCGAGGCGAGTCGATCGCCGACACGGCCCGCGTCCTCTCCGGCCAAGTTGCCGCCGTTGGCGTGCGCACAGGCCCCGACGCGCTGATCGAAGAGCTCGCCGCCGAAGGCTCGATCCCTGTCTTCAACATGCTGACCGAGCTTCATCACCCTTCGCAGGCGCTGGCCGACCTGATGACGCTGCAAGAGGCATTCCCGGGCCGGCCGCTCGACGAGCTGAAGCTCGCCTACGTCGGCGACGGCAACAACGTCGCTCGTTCGCTCGCGCTTCTCGGCACGACGGCTGGCCTTGAAGTCGTCGTCGCCTCGCCTCAGGGTTACGAACTCGAACCCGACTGCGGTGGCGAGCGCAGCAACGATCCAGCCGCCGCGGTCGCCGGCGCAGACGCGCTCTACACCGACGTTTGGGTCTCGATGGGCGATGAGCAGACGGCCGACCAGCGCCGCGCCGCGCTGGAACCGTTCCGGCTCGACGAGGATCTGCTTTCGCATGCTGGCGACGAGGCAATCGCACTCCACTGCCTGCCGGCCCACCCCGGCGAAGAGATCAGCGCCGAGCTGCTCTATGGCAAGCGCCAGCGGATCTGGGATCAGGCAGAAAACCGCCGCCACGCGCAGAAGGCACTGCTCGAGTGGCTGCTGGCCGCTCATTAGCTCGGCGATGCTGCGATCCTCAGCTCAATGACCGAGCAGCCGACAGTCGAAGGCGAACGCACGCGGATCGACCGCGGCGATCGTCTTGAGGTACGGATCGAAGGGCTAGCCAACGGCGGCAAGGGGATCGCGCGCGTTGCTTTAGGCGAGCGCAGCTATGTCATTTTTGTCCGCGACACGGTTCCTGGCGACCTTGTTCGGATCGAAGTAACGAAGCGCAAGCGCGCCTTCGCCGAGGCCCGGCCGCTAGAGATGCTTGAGCCCGGCCCGGATCGGATCGAGCCGCTCGCCGACCATCCCGGTGCTGCCTGGCAGGTGCTCAGCTACGAGCGCCAGCTAGAGGTCAAGAGCGAGCAGGTAGATGACGCGCTACGGAGGATCGGCAAGCTCGACGGCTTCGAGCTCGAAGCGATCATTCCGGCGGTCGAAGAGTGGCGCTACCGCAACAAGCTTGAGTTCTCGTTCGGAGTTGAAGAGGACGGCACGCTCTGCTGCGGCTTCCATGCTCCCGGTTCTTGGTCGCGGATCCTGCCGATGGACGACTGCCTGCTGGCCTCCGAGGCCACCAACCGAATCCGCGAAGCAGCGCTTGAGGTCTGCCAAGAGATGGGGCTGAAGGCTTATGACCGCCGCACGCACGAAGGGCTGCTGCGCAATCTCGTCGTCCGGGAGGGCCGCCGCACCGGCCAGATTCAGGCCCGCATCGTCACCTCGCCCGGCGACTTTGATCAGCGCCGTTTTGCCGACGCGATGATCGAAGCGGGCGCGATCAGCGTGATCCGCACCGTCGCTCCCAGCAGTGGTGAGACGACCCAGGGCGGCAGCGATATTTTGATCGACGGCGTTGGCGCAATCGAGGAGGAATGCTCGGGGCTGCGCTTCTCGCTCGGCAGCGAAGCCTTCTTCCAAACCAACACCGAGATGGCCGAGAAGCTATACGCGACGGTCGGCGAATACGCCGACCTAAAGGGCTGGGAGCGCGTCTACGACCTCTGCTGCGGGATCGGTTCGATCGGGCTGACACTGGCGCCGCGGGCCGGCGAAGTGATCGGCGTCGAGATCGTCGAAGAGGCAGTAGAGGACGCGCGCCGCAACGCGCGCACAAACGAGATCACGAATGCCCGCTTCGTCGCAGGCAACGTCCGCGTCGTGCTCAAAGAAGACGTTGACGAGCTCGGCCGCCCCGACCTGATCGTGCTCGATCCGCCCCGCTCGGGCCTTTCGGCAAAGGTGATCGCGCGCGTCGCCGAGGCCGGTGCGAAAAGGATCGTCTACGTCTCCTGCAACCCGACGACGCTGGCGCCGAACGCGGCGCAGATCGTCGAAGCTGGCTACAAGTT
>JAEMTR010000027.1:1665-12375 GCA_016462245.1 Solirubrobacteraceae bacterium | reverse complement strand
CGGTCAGGATTAGCAAACGGACGCTGCGGTTCTTCAGTGACATCTCTTCTCCCCAAATCGAAAAACGGTGGCTGATACGCCAACTTGCAGAAGGACTTTACTGCGCGCCGATCAATCGTGCGTCGCTTGCAGAGCGGCTGCCGATAGCGTGCCGTAGGCATCTCTTATGACCGAAGCCGCCCCGCTAATCAAAAGGATCAACTGGCGCCTCGTCTGGCGAATCACCTGGCTGCTCGTCATCGCCGCGGTTGTCTACTCGCTGCTGCCGACGCTGACGAAGATGCCCGAGCAGGCCAAAGAGAGCCTTGAAGAGGTTCATCCGTACGCGCTGCTGATTGGCTTGGGCCTCGAGTTTGTAGCGCAGCTAAGCGGCATGTTGGTGCTGAGGCGCTCATTGGAAGCGCTGAAGCAGCCGTCGCCGCCAAACTGGGTTCTCGGCCAGGTTTGGTACGCGCAGATGGCCGTTGCCGTGCTGCTTCCGGGCGGTTCGGTTACGGCAACCGTGATGGTCGCCGACGCGCTGCGCAAACGCAATGTCGCACCGGCCGAGGCGGCAACGGCGGCGACGCTGACGAAGGCGCTCTCGATCGTCACGCTGATCGTCCTTTTCGTAATCGGCTTTGGCCTCTCGTCCGGCCAGCCCGA
Organism: Solirubrobacteraceae bacterium; assembly: GCA_016462245.1. GTDB lineage: Bacteria > Actinomycetota > Thermoleophilia > Solirubrobacterales > Solirubrobacteraceae > F1-60-MAGs163. The sequence continues at coordinate 11,730 of JAEMTR010000027.1, read as the reverse complement.
CAGCTCCTCAAGCTATGTCAACGCGGTCGCGATCGGGATGCCGATCCTGATCGTCGCTCTCGCCGCACTGGCGGCAGCGATCATCTGGCCGAAGGTCGCCGGTTCAATAGCGGGCAGCGGAGCGAAGCTGGCTCGGCGCGCGGTCAAGAAGCTCAACCCAGAAGAGATCCGCAACCGCGCTGAAGCGATTGCGCTGCAGTCGCAGCAGATGCTGCGCGGCCGTCAGGCCTGGGCGACCGTCTCCTATTCGTTTGGCTACTGGGTCCTCGACACCGCTGTGCTCTACGCGATGCTCTGGGGGCTAAACCAGACGCCGCACATCGGCGCTGTTCTGCTGGCATCAACGGTCGGCCGGCTGCTGGCGACCATTCCGATCACTCCCGGTGGGATCGGCATTGTCGAGGTTGCTGAAACGGCGATCCTTTCGGCGTTCGGTATTGACGCAACGATCGCCGCCCTCGCTGTGATCGCCTACCGCGTGATCAGCTTCTGGATCGTCAACGTCGTTGGCCTGGTTGCGATGTACCTTCTTCACCGCTCCGGCGTGGCGATCAAGCAGCAGCCGAAGGGTGCGACCGTCGAGGCCGCCGTCGCGGCCGAGTCAAGCGACTGAGCGAAGCCGCTTAAACGGCTCGCCTTCGCGCAGCTCGCGGACGATTGCCTCGACGACGCTGTCGCCATCGATCTGCTTGCCGTCGGTCACTGCGGCGATGCTCGCGCGCTTGCGTTCAATTAGCCGTGACATCCGCTCATCGATCGTCTCCGCTGCCAACAGGTACCAAGCGGTAACGGCGTCGCGCTGGCCGATCCGGTGGCAACGGTCCTCGGCCTGTTCGTGCATCGCGGGCGTCCACTCCAGTTCGAGGAAGGCGACGTTCGAGGCCCGCGTCAGTGTGATTCCTTGCGCTGCGACGCGCGTAGCGCAGATGATCAGCTGCGGGCCGTCAGGCTCCTGAAAGGCGTCGATCGCTTTCTGGCGCGCGGCGGCGCTGTCGCTGCCAACTAGGTGCACTGCATTGGGGAAGCGTTCAATTACGGCCTGCTGCACTTCGCGGTGGCGGGCGAAGACGACGAGCGCTTCGCCGGAAGCGAGGAAGTCGTGGATCCAGCCGAGCGCCCCGTCGAGCTTGCCGCTGCCAGCCAGCCGCTGCAGCACGCCTAGCTGGGCGAGCCGTTCGGCGCGCAGTGTTGCGGCGATCTTCGCGTCGAGCTCGCTGAGATCGAGCGGCTGATCGCGCAGCCAAGCGATGATGTCGGTCTCAGCCTTGCGGTACTCGGCGCGGTTGGTCAGCGCGATCGGCACAATGCTGCGCCGTTTGGCCGGAAGCTGGGGCAGTACGTCGGCTTTGACGCGGCGCAGAAAACAGTGGCGTCGCAGATGCCAGTGGAGCCGCTCCTCGCTGCGCGAGTGGTCGGGGCCGAAGCGGCGCGCGAACTGCGCGCCGGAGCCGAAGTCGTCGAGCCGGCCGATCACGCGCAGCTGCGCGATCAGCTCCTCGGCATGGTTTAGCACCGGCGTGCCGGTCAATGCGAGGCGCAGACCGTCGTCGGGGATCACGCTCGCCAGTCTTCGCACGGCCTGGGTTCGTTTCGCGCGCGGGTTCTTGCAGTAATGCGACTCGTCGATGATCAGCGCCTTCGGGTTACGGCGCACCAGCTGCTCGCCGTGGGCGGCGACGATCTCGTAATTAAGGATTGTGATGTCGGCCTGCGGCGGCACCGCCGAGCGGCCTTCGACAACGGCGAACGAGCGGTGCGGCAGCCAGCGCTCGGTCTCGCGCGCCCAGACCAGCTTGATCGAGGCCGGGCAGACGACAACGACGGGGTAGGCGTCGTCGGCCTCGACCGTCGCCAGCGCCTCAATCGTCTTGCCGAGCCCCTGCTCATCGGCGATCAGAGTGCGGCGCGCTTCGAGCGCGTAACGGACGCCGGCCCACTGGAATGGTTCAAGCGTGCCGCCGAGCTTCTCGGCGAGCCCTTCGATCGGTTCGGCGCTGGTCGCCTTCGATTGCTTTACGGCGGCGGCGGCAGCGGCGTGCTCCTCGCGCAGGTTGCGCAGCACTGGCCCGGCCTCGCCGGTCACGCCAACATCGTGCAGCGCGATGAACTCGTCGAGCTGCTCAACCAGCCAAGGGTCGATCGGCACTGTTCGCGTTCCAGCTGAGGCCGGCATCCGCTCAAAAGCGATCCCCGTCTCCCGGTCCCAGAGCACGTTGAGTCGCAGATAATCGGCGTCGACGCGCTTGATCAGCTCGAGCTGCGCTGGCGGAGGTTGGCGGCCGACCTCAAGCTCGGTCAGGCAGCGCGCCGCTCCAGCGTCGAGCCGGGCCGAGCGCTGCTCGCTGATGATCGCCGCGTTGGCCTGCGTCAGCTCAACCAGTGTCGCTCCGTCTTCGGCCTCTACCGAGCCTTCGAGCAGCTCGGCGGGGACCGTTCCGGCGCGCGTCGTCAGCGCCCACCAGCCGCGGCCGTCGTAGCGGCGCGTGCTGACGATCCCAATCCAGCGGCGCTCAACGGCGCGAATCCAAGTCTCAACCTCTTTGCTGGCCGTCAGCTCCGGGAAGCGGGCCAGCACGTCGGCGACGTGCAGCGCTGCCCAGTCGTCGGTCGGCGCCCACCACTCGCGCCGGTCCCAGTCAAAGCGGCGCTGCGGGATCGCCCGGACCAGCTCAACGATCTGCGCGTCGTAGGGGAATGCGAGCACGACAATTTCGCCATTCTCATCGCTGTTTCGCAGCTCTACGTTCGCTCGGTCATCTGCCAGCTCCACCTGTTGAAGGTAGCCCGGCGCGCCGACGCGCTAGCGCTCGCCGCGATGATCGGTCAAGATGGTCAGATGAGCGATGCTAATTATCTAATCGTTGGGGCCGGTTCAGCCGGCTGCGTGCTGGCCAACCGCCTCTCCGAGGACCCGGCCGTCAAGGTCGTGCTGCTCGAGGCCGGCGGCTCCAACCGCCATCCCAGCGTGATCATCCCCGCGGCCTTCTCTGAGCAGTTCCGCAGCAAGCGCGACTGGGATTTCGCCACCGACCCCGAGCCCGGCTGCGACGGCCGCGAGATGTTCGTTCCCCGCGGCAAGGGGCTTGGCGGATCGAGCTCGATGAACGCGATGCTTTACGTCCGCGGCCGGCCGCTCGACTACGACCTTTGGGAAGCGGAAGGCTGCCCCGGATGGGGTTGGAACGATGTTCAGCCTTACTTCCTCAAGTCCGAAGACAATGCGCGCGGTGCATCCGAGCACCACGCCGTTGGTGGCCCGCTGCGGGTTGAGAACCCGCGCTCGCCGCGCTCGCTGACGCGTGACTTCATCGCCAGCGCCGAGGCAACCGGAATCCCCTTCATCGACGACTACAACGGCCCTGAGCAGGACGGCGTTGCCGAGGTGCAGGTGACGCAGCGTGGCGGGCGCCGCTGGAGCACCGCCGACGCCTACCTAAAACCGATCAAAGACCGAGAGAACCTTGAAGTGATTACCGGCGCAACTGTGCAGCGCGTTGAGCTGCAAGGGAAGCGCGCGGTCGGAGTTAGCTATCTCGACGGCCGCGGCCGCGAGCAGATGATCACCGCATCGCGTGACGTGATCCTCGCCGCCGGCGCGATCGGCTCACCGCAGATCCTGATGGTCTCTGGGATTGGCCCAGCCGACCACCTTGCCGAGGTTGGCGTTGAGCTGCGCCACGAGCTGCCGGGAGTCGGCGCCAATCTCCAAGACCATCCTTCGCTGGTCTGCACTTGGGATCTCCCCGGCGGCGGCTCGCTGGCCGACGCCGAGAAGCCGAAGGCGATGCTGGAATGGCTGCTGCGCCGCAGCGGCCCACTCTCATCGAGCGTTGCCGAAGCATTCGCTTTCGTTCGCAGCCGCCCTGGGCTGCCGGCGCCAGACCTCCAGTTCCACTTTGCCCCGGGCTACTTCGTCGACCACGGCGCCACGACCTATGACGGTCACGCCTTGACGATTGCGCCGGTTCTGGTTTCGCCAAAGAGCCGTGGCCACGTCAAGTTGCGTTCCGCCGATCCATCAGCGCCACCACGAATTTTGACCAACATGCTGGTCGAGCCAGAAGACGTCGCGTCGATGGTCGCCGGCGTCAAGATCGCCCGCGAGATTGCCTCAAGCGGGCCGTTCAAGCAGCTTTGCGGCGCTGAGCTGTTCCCTGGCGCCCCGGTGACCGATGACGACGACATCGCCGCCGACCTGCGCCGCCGCGTTGAGACGATCTACCACCCGGTTGGGACCTGCCGGATGGGAAGTGATGCAGGCGCGGTCGTAGATCCACAGACGCGCGTGCACGGGATCGAAGGGCTGCGCGTGATCGACGCTTCGATCATGCCGCTGATCCCTGGCGGTAACACCAACGCTCCGACGATCATGGTCGCCGAGCGCGCCGCAGACCTGATCCGTGAGCAGTCGTTCGCGACTGCTTAGGGCCGGGCTTTGGGCGCGCCGCGACCTAACTGACCGTTCGGTAAGGTCAGCTTCAGCGACCTCGATTGGAGCCTGATGGACCTGACATTCAACGAGTCTGAGAGCGCATTCCGCGACGAACTGCGCGCTTGGATCAAGGCAAATCATCCCGGTGAAGAACCGGCCGGAGAAGACGAGGGCTACGCCTTCCGTCGCGATTGGCAGCGCCAGCTTTACGAAGCCGGCTGGGCCGCAGTCCACTGGCCAACCGAGTTCGGCGGGCGCGACGCGTCGCTAGTAGAGGCAGCGATCTTCAACGAGGAGCTGGCCCGCGCCCGCGCGCCGTTCCCAGCCAACGTGCTTGGCCTGCTGCTGGCTGGCCCGACGCTGATGATCTGGGGCGACGAGGAGCAGAAGCAGCGCTACCTCGACCCGATCATGTCGGGCGACGAGATCTGGTGCCAAGGCTTCTCCGAGCCTGAAGCTGGCTCCGACCTTGCTTCGCTGAAGTCAAAGGCCGTCCGCGATGGTGACGACTGGCTGATTACCGGCCAGAAGGTTTGGACCAGCGGTGCTCAGTATTCGAAGTGGTGCATGTTTGTTGCACGGACCGACTTCGATGCGCCGAAGCACAAAGGCCTGACCTATTTCATTCTCGACATGGAGCAGGAGGGGGTTGAGATTCGGCCGCTGCGCCAGATCACCGGCGACCCCGAGTTCAATGAGATCTTCCTCGAGAACGCGCGGGTTCCCAACGCCAACGTGCTGGGCGGCGAAGGCAACGGTTGGACGGTCGCCTTGACGACGCTGATGAACGAGCGCGCCGGACTAGCCTTCGGCTTGCAGGTCGGCATGACGGTTGCGCTCGACGAGCTGACCGAGCAGCTCGCCGCCAGCGGCAAGCTCGATGATCCGATGATCGCCGATGAGCTTGGCGCGCTGCGCATCAAGTGCGAGATTCTGCGCCTGACCGCATACCGCGGCCTGACGGCAACGATGAAGTACGGCCAGCCAGGCCCTGAAGGCTCTTTGACCAAGTGGATGTGGTCGCAGGGCAATCAAGAGCTGATGCAGTTCGCGACCAAGGCGCTCGGGCCGCAGGCCTTGACCGGCAGCTCAACCTGGGGTCGCGCGATGCTGCGCTCACGAGGCAACTCGATCGAGGGCGGCACGACAGAGGTACTGAAGAACATCATCGCTGAGCGTGTGCTCGGCCTTCCGAGGAAGAAGTAGGCGATTAGAGATGAATTTCGACTTCACAGAAGATCAGCACGAGATCAAGCGCACTGCGCGCGAGTTGCTGGCAAAGCGCTCAGGAATTGAACAGATCCGCGAAGCAGCCGAAGGCGAGGCTTACGACGAGTCGCTCTTCACTGAGCTGCGCGAACTCGGCTGGACCGGGATCGCGATCGACGAGCAGTACGGCGGCGCTGGCCTAGGCGTTGTTGAGCTGATGATCCTCAGTGAGGAGCTCGGCTACGCGCTTGCCGCCTCACCATTCCTACCCAACGCGCTCGGCGGCTTGATGATTGAGCACGCCGGCAGCGACGAGCAACGCGCCAAGTGGCTTCCGGGGATCGCTTCCGGTGAGGCGACGGCGACCGTTGCCTTTGCCAGCGACGGAACCGCTGAGGTAGTTGCCGACGCCGACGGCGCAGCAGTAATCGTTCTGATCGACGGAGAGGAGGCAACTCTGATCGCTCGTGAGGATGCGGAGGTCGAGCCGCTGATAACGATCGATCCAACTCGCCGCTACGCCCGCGTCAGCGCGAGCGGAGGCGAACCGCTCCCCGGTGACGTAGCCGGCGCGCTGGCCCGCGCCGAGGTTGCACTCTCGGCCGAGATGGTTGGAATCGCGCAGCGGACGCAGGAGATGGGGGTCGAGTACGCCAAGGAACGCAAGCAGTTCGACACTCCGATCGGCGCATTCCAAGCGATCTCGCACCGCTGCGCACAGATGCTCTTTGACACCGAGGGCGCACGTTCAGCTACCTACTTCGGCGGCTGGGCAGCCGACGCCGACGAGTCGCAGCTAGCGTTCGCGGCAGCGATCGCCAAGGCGGCAGCGTCGGAGGCCGCTCTGTCGGTGACAGCTTCGTCAATCCAGGTCCACGGTGGCATTGGCTTCACCTGGGAGGCAGACGTGCACTGGTTCTTCAAGCGGGCACAGCTTGACGCCGCAATGCTTGGCGGTATAGGCAAGCAGCGCGCCCGCGTGACGCAGCTCACCGCTGCTTCACTGGCAACAGCTGGCGGAGCCTGATGCAGTTCGAGGCGAGCCCCGAGGGTAAGGAGCTTCAGCAGAAGCTGCTGGCCTTCATGGACGAGCGCGTCTACCCGGCGGAGCCCGTATTCGAGCATCAGATGGCGGAGGCTGGCAGCCCTGAGCACCACCCCCAGATCATCGAAGATCTAAAGGTCGAGGCCCGGGCGCGCGGTCTTTGGAATCTCTTCCTGCCGCACAAGACGGAGTGGACCGAGGGTCTCTCGAACCTCGATTACGCGCCGCTGGCAGAGATCTCTGGCCGTTCGATCCATCTCGCACCCGAGGCGATGAACTGCTCAGCTCCGGACACCGGCAACATGGAGCTGCTGACCGAGTTCGGTACGCCGGAGCAGCAGCAGGAGTGGCTGCGGCCGCTGCTCGAAGGTGAGATTCGCTCCTGCTTCTCGATGACCGAGCCCGACGTCGCCTCCTCTGATGCGACCAACGTTGAGACGTCAATCGTCCGTGACGGCGATCAGTACGTGATTAACGGACGCAAGTGGTGGAGCTCCGGCGCCGGCCGCGAGCAGTGCAAGTTCTCAATTGTGATGGGGAAGACAGATCCCGAGGCTCGCGCTCACGCGCAGCAGAGCATGGTGATCGTGCCGCTCGACACGCCGGGGATCACTCACGTGCGCAACCTCAGCGTCTTTGGTTACCTCGACCGCGAAACCCACGCTGAGCTGCTGTTCGAGGACGTCCGCGTTCCAACTTCGAACGTTCTTGGGCCTGAGGGCGGCGGATTCATGATGGCTCAGGCGCGGCTTGGGCCGGGTCGGATCCACCACTGCATGCGGCTGATTGGAATGGCCGAGCGGGCACTCGAGATGGGCTGCCGTCGCGCACTCTCGCGCGAAGCGTTCCGCAAGACAATCGCCGAGCAGGGCGTTGTTCAGGATTGGATCGCCGAGAGCCGGATTGCGATCGATCAAGCGCGCCTGCTGACGATCGATGCTGCCTGGCAGATGGACAAGGCTGGCAATAAGGCCGCGCGTAATGCGATCTCGTCAATCAAGGTCGTCGTGCCAAGGATGACCTGCGAGGTGATCGACCGCGTGATTCAGATTCACGGCGGCGCCGGCGTCAGCGATGACTTCCCGCTGGCGGCGATGTACGCCGGTGCGCGCACGCTGCGGATCGCCGATGGGCCCGATGAGGTCCACAAGATGGTGATCGCTCGGCGCGAGCTGAGCCGCTACGCCGAGTAGAAGCTAAGCGAGGCGACGGTCGAGCACAGCGCTCGTCAACTTCGCAAATACGATCCCCGAGAGGATCCCGGCGGCAACATCGCCGGGGAAGTGAACCCCGGTGTGCACGCGCGAGTAGGAGACCAAGGCGGCCGGTAGAAAGAGCAGAGCGCCGGCCGCCGGCATCACGTGGCCGACGCCAGCGGCGAAGGCGAAGGCTGAGGCTGAATGGCCGGAAGGGAACGAGGTTGAGCTGGGCATCGAAACGTGCCGCTCCTCAATCACTCCGATCGCAACGCGATCGGGCCGGCGGCGACGGCTGAGAGGTTTCATCACAGCGTTCACGATCGTTGAGGCGGTAGTGATCGAAGCGATCCCGTAGAGCGCAGCGCGGCGTCCGCGCTGGCCGCCAAAGAGCGAGAGTAATGCGGCGCTGGCGATCCAAGGCTTCGAGAGGTTGGCAGCGTCGGAGATCAGCGCCAGCGGCCCGTCCAGCGATGGCGTCGAGCTGGCGGCGATCGATGCGTAGAGCGACGCGTCGGCGCGGTGAGCCCTAGCCAGCAGGCCGCTCGCTGCTTCGAGATTTGCGTTCTCTTCAAACACGGAGAGCGATCTTAGGGGCCGCAGGCCGTAGGATCTGCGCTGTGCCGACCAACGAAGCCACAGTTGTCCTGCTGCGCCACGGTGAAACCGAGTGGTCGCTTAACGGGCGCCACACCGGCCTCAGTGACATTGAGCTGACAGAGAACGGCCGCAACGAGGCGCGTGAGGCCGGCAAGAGGCTTGCTGGGATCGAGTTTGATCACGTCCTCACGAGCCCGCTGAAGCGCGCCCGCGACACCTGCGAGCTGGCCGGTTACGGCACCGGCGCGCAGACGACCGACGAGCTGACGGAATGGAACTACGGCGAGTACGAAGGAATCACAACGGTTGAGATTCAGCAGACTCGCCCCGACTGGTGGCTCTTCTCCGACGGCTGCCCGGGCGGCGAGAGCGCCGGCGACGTAGGCAACCGCGTCGATCCGCTGATCGAGCGCGCCCTTGAGGCTGGTGGAAGCTGGCTCTTCGTCGCTCACGGTCATGTGCTGCGCGTAGTCGGCGCTCGCTGGGCGGGGCTGGCGGCGCACGAGGCTTCCGCTCTGCTGCTCGGCACGGCGGCGATCTGCGTGCTCGGCCACGAGCACGGTCGTCCGGCGCTGAAGCACTGGAACGACACCGGCTCACTCTCCTGAGCCTGGCTCAAGCCGACGAGGCCGAAGAGCGATGAAAGCCACAATCACAGAGCTGCTGCCATTGGCGGCAGTGGTTGCGATCAGCCCTGTACCGATCCTGGCAGTGATCATGATGCTGCTGACCGACCGTGAACGGGCCAACCCGCTCGCCTTCCTTGCCGGTTGGATTTGCATCCTGATCGTGCTCGCCACGGGAGCGCTGCTCGCGGGCGTCGACTCTGTCAGCACAACCCCGTCGAAGACGGTCGCCGTGATCTTTGTTGTCGCTGCAGCGGGGCTGATCGCGTTAGCGATCCACGAGTGGCGGCGGCGGCCGCGGAAGGGTCAGCCGCAGCGGGTCGAACCGTGGACGAAGTTCCTCGACACAGTCACGCCAGCACGGGCTTTTGCGCTCGGAGTTGGGCTGGTGATCGTTGCCTTCAAGGACCTGCTCTCAGCGCTTCAGGCCGGGGCGGTTATTGATGACGCCTCGCTGGCGCTCGGGCAGCAGGTCGTTGCCGTGGTTTTCTTCGTCCTCGTCTCCTCGCTGCTGATAATCATCCCGATCGCCGTCGCGGCCGCGTTCGGCGAGCGCTCCGTCCCGACTCTCCATCGCTGGCGCCAGTGGCTTGAGCGTCACGGGCGGCTGGTGCTTGCTTGCCTCTTCGCGTCGATCGCTTTGTTGTTGCTCCTGCAGGGTCTTAGCGTCCTCTTGTAAGCGATACCGTTAGCGCCGATGTCACAGACCGAGCGCCCACCAAACCTGATTCTGCTGATCACCGACCAGCAGCGCGCCGTGCAGCACTGGCCTGATGATCAGGAGTGGCTCGACGCTTTGACGCCAAATGACGCGGCGCTGCGCGCAACCGGCGTTGACTTCACGCGCGCCTTCACGGCGACGGCGATGTGCTCGCCGAGCCGTGCTTCATTCCTGACCGGCACCTACCCCTCGCGCCACGGCGTCACGCTGACGCTCGTTGAAGGTCAGATCTGGCC
>JAEMTR010000027.1:0-1565 GCA_016462245.1 Solirubrobacteraceae bacterium | reverse complement strand
GGCGGCCCGGCCAACGGCGGCTGGGACAAGGTCTACATGGAGCAGGTTGAGCGCTTTCTCGCGCAGGAGAACCTGCCCGAACCGTTCTGCCTCGTCGTCTCATTGATCAACCCGCACGACGTGCTCGCTTACCCGTCGAGCTTCCGCGTCGGTGGCTACCGGCGCGAAGAGTTCGCCGATCTCGATCTCCCGCTTCCGCCAACGATCGATGAATCGCTCGCCAACAAGCCGGGTGTCCATTCGATGGCGCTGGTTGGTATGGCGGCCTATCTTGGCCCGCTCGTCAACCGTGATCAGCAGCGCGACTACGTCAACTTCTATGCCCACCTGCAGCGCGTAGTGGATCGTCATGTTGGGCGCCTGCTGACGGCGCTCGGTGACGCCGACGACCCAAGCTCGCTTCGCTCTCGCACCGTTATCGCTCGCACCTCAGACCACGGCGACATGGGGCTCTCGCATGGCGGCGCGCGTCAGAAGATCTTCAACGCCTATGAGGAGACGATCCGCGTGCCGCTCGTCTTTTCCAACCCGGTCTGCTTCCCGAAGCCGTCGAAGACCGACACGCTCGCTTCGCTGATCGACCTCGTTCCCACCTTCCTTGGGATTGCCGGTGCCAAGACCGAAAGCCAGCTCGACGGGCGCGACCTGAGCCCCGTTCTCGCCAACTTCGCTAAGCCGACCGCAAAGCGGCTCGAAAAGTGTGGCGTCGATTTCGGGCCGATCGTTGACAGCGCTGCAGGCGCGAAGGAAGTTCGCGACCACATCCTCTTCACTTACGACGACCATCAGTCGGGCACTGCGATGCAGAACGGCTCCGGCCAACCAAACCGCGTTCGCTGCGTCCGCGACGAGCGCTGGAAGTACGCCGTCTATCTCGATCCAGACGCAGTAGAGCCGCCCGAATACGAGCTCTATGACCTGCGCAACGACCCTGATGAGGCCTACAACCTCGTTGACACCAAGACCGGCCGGCCGCGCTCGCCGCGCGCCGTTCGCGAGAAGCCAAGGCTCGCTGCGTTGCTGCGGCAAGCCTGCGAAGAGGCCGGCATGACATCGCCGCCGCTGCCCGCCGCTTAGGCGATCCAGTCGCTGCGCGACTAACCTGATCGGCGTGAACCCGATCACCGAGAACGCGCCGCTCGCGCCGCTGACGACGCTGCGGATCGGCGGCGCTGCGAAAAAGCTTTGGACCGTTGACAGCGAAGAGGAGTGCGTCGCGGCGATCAGGCAGCTCGATCAGGACGGCGAGCGGTTCTTCGTGCTCGGCGGCGGTAGCAACGTCGTAATCGCCGACGAGGGCTTCGACGGCACGGCGCTGCACCTGATCTACGAGGGCGCTGAGCACCAGCAGCGCGATGATGGTTCGTTCGCGATCGACGCCAGCGCAGGCGACGATTGGGCGCTGCTTGTTGATGCTTTGGTTGAGGCGGGGTTAAGCGGCGTTGAGTGCTTGGCCGGGATCCCCGGGCTCGTCGGCGCGACGCCGATCCAAAACGTTGGTGCCTACGGCCAGGAGGTCGCGACGACGATCGAAGCTGTGCGTGTCTACAACCGCGCGACGCAGC
>JAEMTR010000162.1 GCA_016462245.1 Solirubrobacteraceae bacterium | reverse complement strand
AGCTGAGCTACTCCGGCGGGAGGCGATGATCGTACCGAAAGAAACAGGCTGGGTCCGCGGTGGGCAAGTAGCGTGGCTGAGTGCGGGCGAATAGCCAAGCCGTTCAGCGGCGCATTAGGGCCACGACCTTCCTCTCTAGCTTCGACCGCTTCGCGATCCCGCCGCTGCTGGCGCCGATCAGTCACGCGTTCGGGGTGCCCTAGAGACTGCGGCGCTGGTTGCTAGCACCTACTTCGTGGCCTACGGACTGAGTCAGCCGTTCTGGGGTGCGCGCTCGGATCGGATCGGTCGCGTGCAGGTAATTCGGTTCGCGATCAGCGCCGGCGGCGCTCTGAGTCGCTCGTCGCTGCTCACTCACTCGAAGGTTGCGGCCTCCACCAAAGCGCCTGGGGCTTCCCGCAGGCGCGGTTCACGGCGACGCCAATGATCGTCACGATGAGAACGCCGATGAAGACTGAGAGCCAATCGAAGGGCCCGTTCAGCAGGCCGGCAGCGATGATCATCGCCGTAGCCACGGAGGGAGCGTGGAGCGATCGGAAAAGAATGATTCCGGCCACTCCAATCGCAACGGCGACGGTTAGCGCGCCAGCCCGGACCCATGTCAGGTCAGCAAGATCTGGTGGCACATCGATCAGTCCAAAGATCGCCAGGCCAATGATCCCGGCGACGATCGCGATCGCCGTCGAATAGAGAATGTTGCGTGGGTGCGCCTGCTCCGAGAGCGGGAAGCCGACAATGATGAAAATCGTCGGTCCGATCGACGGCACGACAAACGGCTCGCTCGTCACAACCGCGAAAGCGCAAAGCACAGCCGTCAGGAAGGTGCCCATCACGACGATGTAGGTCGCCCCCGAGCGGTAAGGGACGCTGGCGTCGTTGATCTCCGCCCGCCGCGGCAGCATGTCGGAGATGTTCGAGGTGGGGCGGCTCATGATTTGGCAAAGACTATCCCGGCTAGGGTCTCCGGCGTGCAACAAGACGACGACAGCGCCCGCGCTGAGGCCACGATCGAGGTCGAAGGTCTCGAACGGATCTACCCGGGCGGCCTCCGCGCAGTAGACGGCGTTGACTTGGCCGTGTCAGCCGGCGAAATTTACGGCTTCCTCGGGCCAAACGGCGCAGGCAAGTCGACGACGGTAAGGATCCTCACGACTTTGCTGCGGCCAACCGGTGGCCATGCGCGCATAGCTGGCTATGACGTCGTGAAGCAGGCTTCGCAGGTTCGCCGTTCAATCGGTGTAGCGCTGCAAGAGGCGGCGCTTGATCCCCTGATGACCGGCCGCGAGCTGTTGCAGCTCCAAGGAGCGCTCCACGGCATCCGGCGGCCGGAGTCGAAGCTGCGCGCCGAAGAGCTGCTCGAGCGCGTCGACCTCGTGGTTGCCGCGGATCGCTTGCTCAACACCTACTCGGGCGGCATGCGCCGCCGACTCGACCTAGCGATGGCGCTCGTCCACCGGCCCAGCGTCCTCTTCCTCGATGAACCGACGACAGGGCTTGACCCGGTCAGTCGCTCGTCGCTCTGGACCGAACTACGCAAGCTCAACGATGAAGGCACGACAATCTTCTTGACGACGCAGTACCTCGAAGAGGCCGAGCAACTCGCCGATCGCGTCGGGATCATCGACCACGGAAAGCTCGTCGCCGAAGGGACGCCGCAGGAGCTCGGACGGCTTGTCGGCGAGCCTGGCCTTTACGTGAAACTGATCGATGAATCTAAGAGCGACGATGCGCGCCAGCTACTAGCGGTTCACGGGGCGGTCAGCGATCGCAGCGCGGGCGGGCTGACTATCCGCACGGCGCTCGGTGCGCGGGCAATTGCTCCAATCGTCCGCACGCTCGATGAGGCAGAGATTGAAGTTGACGCAGTTGAGGTTGAAGAGCCGACGCTCGACGACGTATTCCTCGCCGTCACCGGCCACAAAGCCGAAGAAGACTCTGGGGAGGACGCGGTTTGAGTGGCCTCGCGATCGAACGTGACCTTGCCACTCAAGGCCGTGTGATCGCAGCACTGGCAGAGCGGGCATTGCGCGTCCAGCTCCGCCGAGCACAGTTCCTACTTCCATCGTTCCTGCTGCCGCTACTGCTGCTCGCAGTGGTCGCCAGCGGCACCTCGGCAGCCCAGCAGCTGCCCGGCTTTCCGGCAACCGGTTCCTACGTTGGCTTCGTCGTTTCGGGGACGATCATGCAAGGCACGCTGCTGGCCGGACTGATGGCCGGGATTGCGATTGCCGGTGATATTGAAGGCGGCTTCTTTGATCGGCTGCTTTCGGCGCCGGTGCATCGCGCCAGCATCGTGCTCGGCCGCGTGCTTGGAACGGCGCTGATCGGTGTAGTGCAAGCGATCATATTTCTCGCCGTCGCGCTGCTGATGGGAGCTGATTTCAAAGGCGGCGTCGTTGGCGTGCTGCTGACGATCGTGCTCGCGGCGCTTAGCGCCTCAGCGGCCGCGGGGCTCGGCGCGACGATCGCTCTTCGCACCGGTTCTTTATCTCTAATGCAGAACCTCTTCCCGTTCGTCTTCGTGCTGCTCTTCACCGCACCAGCCTTCTTCCCGCGCGCTCTGTTGAACCCCGTGCTTGAGACCATTTCGGTCGTAAACCCGCTCAGTTATGTCGTCGAAGGGATGCGCGGTGCGCTCTTTGACAGCGCAGCGCTCGGGAGCGTGTGGGCCGGTTTCGCGGCTGGCATCGGCTCCGTGATTCTTACTTGCGCGCTCGCAGTCTGGGCGATGCGCTCGAGGGTTCGCTCATGAGCACCCGCGGCCTTGCTTACACGGGCAGCGTTGGCTTCGCGCTCTGGCGTAGGTCGCTGCTGGAGCTTGCCCGCGTCCGTGGCGGACTGCTGCCGACAACTGTTGCGCCGCTGATCTTTCTGCTCGGAAGCCTCGGCCAGTTCGGTCGGCTCGATCAGCTCGTCGGTTTCCCAACGACCTCATACATCGCTTGGCTGATGCCGCTCTCGTGCCTTCAAGCGGCCGGTTTTGCCGGCGGCGCTACCGGAGCCAACCTGGCGCGCGACATCGAGGCTGGCTGGTTCGATCGCCTGCTCAGCTCTCCCGCCCCGCGGCCGCTCTTAATTCTCGGCCCGGTGATGGCGGCGATGACGCGCTGCCTGATTCCAGTGACCGTGATTTTGATCGTCGGCCTGCTGATCGGCCCGGGCCTAACGGGAGGCCTGGGTGGGCTGCTGATGCTCTACCTCGCGGCGATCTCGTTCAGCGTCGTTGCTTCGCT
>JAEMTR010000161.1 GCA_016462245.1 Solirubrobacteraceae bacterium | reverse complement strand
CAGGATCGCGAGGTCAACCGGCTCAACAAAGAGGTCTTCCATCTCGCCGTTGCCGTTGGTGATGAGGTTGATCGGCGTGAATGGGCGATGACTTTGACGCTAATGGCACGCGCAATTGAGCGTATTGGCGACAATGCGGTAGGCATCGGCGAACAGGTGATATTCGTTGAAACCGGGCTTTTCAAGGAATATCCAGCCGACTAGCTGTGAAGATTTGGTTATCGGCGGTGTATTTCGCTCGCTTCCGCCGTTGCGAGTCCCTAAACTTTTGTGACTATGAGCGAGCTCCCGACCGCCCGTCCCGAAACCGATTCGCAAGGAGCCGCTTCACTGGCTCTGCGGATCGCTGTAATCGACAACGACTCCGGCTTCCTTCAGGTGCTCGATAAGCGCCTTGATCGGCTTGGCTGGGAACACCGCACGCTGGCTGGCCCGGCGCCGCTTGATGACGTTGTCGCAATGCGCCTCAGCGCGATCGTGATCGACCTCGCGATCCTTGGGCCGCAGGCTTGGGAATATCTTGAGCGCCTCTGCGAAGCGATGCCTGGCCTTGGCGTTGTCGTCTGTACCGGTCGCTCGAGCGTTGCTCAGCGCGTTCGCGGTCTGCGACTTGGAGCCGACGACTGGCTGACCAAGCCTTGCCACCCGGAAGAGCTGATTGCTCGCGTTGAGGCTGTCGTCCGTCGCCGCCGCGAAGTTGACGAGCGTCGCAGCGCCGGCCCGGTTGAGGCTGGCGAGCTAGTAATTCGCAACGATCACTTCCAGGCCTTCGTTGACGAGCGCTCGGTCGCACTAACGCGGCGCGAGTTTGAGCTGATTGAGTTGCTTGCAAATGCTGGCGGCCGCGTGCTTGAGCGTGAGGATATTTACCAGCGCGTCTGGGGTTACGCGATGGTTCGCGGCGACCGCTCGGTTGACGTCTTCGTTCGCAAGCTGCGCCACAAGCTCGAAGCAGCTTCGCCAGACTGGACCTACATTCACACCCACTTCGGCGTCGGCTACCGCTTTGCCGCTGAACTGCGTGAGGGCGCCGACATCGTGCCCGACGCTCCGCCCGCTGGCTTCGTCGCCGAGACGGCCGACGAAGCCGCTGCGCTCGAAGCCTGAGTCACTAGTTCTTCTCTCTGAAGCGCCGCTGCCGCTTGGCTGCGCGTAGGATTACTTGATGCGCAACGCGGTCAACGTTGGGATCATCTTGCTCGCGGCTGCTGCGCTGGCCTTCTTGCCGGCCGGCAGTGAAGTTGGCGCCGTTGCTTCGCGGACCCTGTCGCTGGCCTTCATTCTCGTCTTCGCGCTCGGCTTTTCGATTGCCTATCGCCGCTTCGGCTCCGACTTTGAACGGCTACCGGGGGGCGTGCGCGCACTCGGTTTGGGCGCCGTCGGCGTTCTCGTCTTGACCTTCGCTGCTTGGTCGCGGCTGCTGGCAGGATCCGGCGGGCTGCTGACTGCGTTGTTACTGCTGGGTGGCTGCGGCGCGGCGCTCTTGATCGTCTGGCGGCGCTACCGCGCGATCGCTTAAAGGCCGAGCCGCGCCGTTGCGGCGCCGTAACAGAGCGGTGCTAGCAACGTGACCGACGCGCGGCGACGATCGCCGCATGGCCGATCTGCACCAGACAAGCGGGCAAACGACAGTTGAGTTGGTGGCGCTGCTGCCGCTGATGGCGGCGCTCGTGATCGGTTCCTGGCAGGCGGTCGTCGTCGGTCATTCGTGGTGGCTCGCCGGCATCGCCGCGCGCGCCGCGGCGCGGGCGCAGGTAGTCGGCGGCGACCCTAGCCACGCGGCGCGGCGCGCCTTGCCGCGAGCAGCGCGCGGGCGGCTCGTGCTAACGCGCCGCAGTAGCGGCGAGCTGACGCTTCGACTGGCCGTCCCAGCCGTCGTCGGCGGCCTGCGGCTTGGCAGCGCGACGGCTCGCGTCGGCGCCCCTGCTGGTGGCGCGCGGTGATCGCAGCCGAGTTGATCGTGCTCGGCGAGCGGAGCGAGCTCCAGCTGCTCGCCCCAGCCCTGGCGGTAACGCTCGCCGCTCAGTGCCCCGAACGAGCGGCTCTGGTGATCACACTGGTCGGGGACTGCGCGCCGCGGCGGCGTTGGGCCGCCCCAGCCTCGGCGGCTGCGGCCCGTCATCGCGACCGGCTCGCCGATCAGGGCGTGGCCGTCAGCGCGCGAGGGCGGCTGGTGACGATTGAGCTCGCTGGCGAAGACGCGGTCGCCAGCTCCGAGCGACTGATTGCCACTGCTCAGCTGCCGGTCGTGGTCGTCGCGCTGCGCCCGCGCGACGAGCAGCTTGACGCGCTGATCGGCGCTGCCCGGCGGGTCGTTGTCGCCCGCTGCCGTGACAGCGAGCTAGAGCGCTTGGCGATCGCGCAGATCGCGACGCTTGGCGTTGATGCTGAGTTACTCGAGGCGCCGCCGTCAGCGGCGGCGTGCTTCGCTGCAGCGGGCCTCAGCTGGGGTTGGCTAGCGCGCAGTGATGGGCAGGCGTCGGTTGAGCTGCTTGCGGCGGTGCCAATTATGCTGGCGATTACGCTGGCCGCTGCACAGCTGCTGGCAGCGGGGCTCTGCCGCGAGCTGGCTGGCGAGGCGGCAGGCGCCGGTGCGGCAGCGCTGCTTCAGAGCCGCGATCCGCAGGCCGCTGCCCGGCGCGCCCTGCCCGGCTGGTCGCGCGGCCAGCTCCGCGTTACGCGGCGCGGCCGTGAGCTGCGCGTGGCAATCAATCCGCCGAGTTTGGTTCCGGGGCTGGCGAGGCTGCTCAGCGTTGAGGCACGCGCCGACGCCGGGCCGCCGGCGTGAGGGCAGGGGAGGACGATGGTCAGGCGTTGATTCTCGTCGTCGGCGCGATCGCAGCGCTACTCGCTGGCGCCGGCGGCTTAGGGATGTTGGCGCGCGGGCTGGGCGCCCATGCCGACCATCAGCGCGCCGCCGACCTGGCCGCACTTGCCGGCGCACGGGCGCTCGTTGACGCCTTTCCGCGGACGCTTGAGCCGCGCACTTCAAGCCGCCACCTTGGTGCCGCCGCCTACCTTCAGCTAGCCCGCTCGGTCGCGCAGCGGACGGCGGCGCGCAACGGCGCGCGGCGCGTAGCGATTCGCTTCGCAAGTGGTCCACTGCCAGACCGCGTGACGGTGACCGTCAGCGACGCGATCCGCGTTCCGGGCGGTGGACTCGTTTCCGGCCCAGTTACTGCCGAGGCGCAGCTAGCGGCGTTCGCAGTCCCAATCGGAGATGGCGAGTACCCCGGCCC
>JAEMTR010000160.1:224-3255 GCA_016462245.1 Solirubrobacteraceae bacterium | reverse complement strand
GGCTGCGGAGCGGTGCGCCAACGCCCCGTCTTGCGGCCCCAATCGCGTACTCGCGAGACGAGCCCATCACCGAGTCCATTCCAGCCGATCGGCGCGCCGGCCTGCTGCGTCACCCAAGAGGTGAAGTAGGCGCACCAGGCCGCCGGGTAGTAGCGCAGCGGCGCCTGAGTCGAAAGTCCGTACATCTTGATCCGCGGGCCCTTGTTGGAACCCATCGGCGCCTCGCGTACGCCTAGCGCCAGCTCTTGCTGGGCGATCGCAACGATCTTTTGAGCGGTCGTCTGGCTGCTCTGCTGAGCCTGCGCTGGAAAGACTACGAGCGCGCCCGCGGCGAGCAGGACGCTGAATGCTGTTAGGAAACGAGCCACAGCGTTGGCAGTCTATCGCCTCCCACCGTGGCCGGCGCAGGTAGCGTCCCAGCGCTCGTGCATGTGCTGACGAGCGCACGCTCTGCTCCAGCCGCGCGCCCGCTCAGCTAACTAGCTGCCGTTCTTTCGGCAGGCTGTTTAGCGCCTCGCTGTGATCGGCGGTGACTAGGAGCAGATCCTCGATCCGCACGCCACACTCCCCGGCGACGTAAATCCCTGGCTCGACCGTGACGATCATGCCGGCCTCAAGAGCTGTGTCGCCGTGGCGCGAGAGCCGCGGCGCCTCATGGACGTCCAAGCCGACACCATGGCCGAGGCCGTGGCCGAAGTTCTCTGCAAAGCCGGCGTCTTCGATGATCGTCCGTGCGACGAGATCAAGCTCGCGGCCGGTCGGCCCTGGCATCACGGCTGCGGCCGCCGCGAGCTGTGCCTCGAGCACGACGTCGTAGATCCGCGCCTGCTGATCGTCGACCTCGCCGGTGAAGTAGGTGCGGGTGCAATCGGAGCAGTAACCGTCGAGCTTCGCGCCCCAGTCGATCGTCACCATCTGCCCCTGCTCGATCTCCACTTCGCGTGGTTCGGCGTGCGGCAACGCACCGTGCGCGCCCGCAGCGACGATCGGCGGGAAGCTCAGCTCCTGCGCGCCAAGCCGCCGCATCGCTGATTCGAGGATCAGCGCAACCTCAAGCTCCGTGCGCCCGATCAGCCCTCCCTCAAGCAGCTCGATCATCGCCGCGTCGGCGAGCTGGGCAGCGGCGCGGATCTTCTCGACCTCGGCGTCGCTCTTGATTAGACGCAGAGCCTCAACGCTGCCATTGAGCGGTTCGAAAGTGGCGCGCCCGTCGAACGCAGTCTCCAAGGCGGCGAGCTGGGCGACCGTCAAGTGCTTGTCGTCGTAGCCAACGGTTCCAAAGCTGTCGCCGCCGCCGTCGGGTACGGGAAAGTGTTCGGCTAACCCGGCGCCGAGCAGATCGTTGCTGGCGATCGCGATCTGCCAGGCCGATGGTGCCTGCGCGGCGACCTGCTCGGTGTAGCGAAAATCGGTCAGCAGCACAGCGGGGTTGTGGCCTGGGTCGGCCGGGCAGAGCGCTACGCCGTTGCTACCCGTGAAGCCTGTCAGCCAGCGCAGGTTGAGCGGCGCCGACACTATTAGCCAGTCGAGGCCTGCCTCGGCGACCTTCGCCGCCAGGCGCTCGATCCGTTCGGCCACTAGCTCGCCGTCGTGGCGAGGTGGTCGCGCAGCGCTTCGAGCGCCGGGCGGTAACCGTCAACGCCTTGCCCGCTAACGGTCATCAGGCAGATGTCGCTGATCACTGAGACGCGGCGGAACTCTTCACGGTTTTGAAGGTCACTGAGGTGCACCTCGACCGCTGGCAGCGCGGCAATCTCGAGCGCGTCGCGGATCGCGTACGAGTAGTGCGTCCATGCCCCGGGGTTGATGATGATTGCGTCGGCGATGTCATTCACGCGGTGCAGGTGCTCGACCAGATCTCCTTCGGAGTTGGTCTGGAAGAATTGAGCTGAAAGCTCAAGCTCGGAGGCGAACTCGCCGATTCGCTGGGTCAGTCGGTCGTAATCGAGGTCACCGTAGATCGCCGGGTCGCGCCGGCCTAGCTGATCGAGATTGACTCCGTGGAGGACTGCGATGCGGTTATGGGCGAGCACGGCTGCCAGTTTGCCATGTCGGGCGGGCGCCCGTCAGGCTGCGAGCTCTTCAACCGCCGCGCGGACAAGCTCCGGCTCAACCTCTACGCCGTAGTGCACCTCGCCGGGATCACTGCAACAGACGAACGGAACTGCCCCAGTTAGGCGCTTCTTGTCGAGCA
The DNA here is from genome assembly GCA_016462245.1 of Solirubrobacteraceae bacterium. GTDB lineage: Bacteria > Actinomycetota > Thermoleophilia > Solirubrobacterales > Solirubrobacteraceae > F1-60-MAGs163. The sequence goes on along the minus strand of JAEMTR010000160.1, from coordinate 1,061 downwards.
GGGTTGCTTCGATCACAGCGTCGACGTCGAGCCCGGGCAGGCTTGTTGGTAGTCCCGCTCCGTCAAGCAGAACACGCACCTGCTCGCGCAGCTCGGGGGCGCCGGAGATGCGCAGCGCTGCCAGCAGTCCGAGCGAAATCGCCTCGCCGTGGCGGAGCTCGCTGTAGCCGGTGGCGGTCTCAATCGCATGGCCGATTGTGTGGCCAAGGTTCAGTTTCTGGCGCGGGCCCTCATCGCGCTCGTCGGCGGCGACTACGGCCAGCTTGATCCGCGCACACTCGCGAATGATCTCTTCATCAACGGGCTCGCCTGCGCTGACTCGCTGCCACAAGAGGCCGCCACCAATCAGTGCCGTCTTCACGACCTCGGCGTAACCGGCCGCCATCTCCTCCGGCGGCAGCGTCGCGAGCATCGCCGGGTCGACGATCACGGCGGCGGGTTGGTGGTAAGCGCCGATGTAGTTCTTTGCCTGCGGCAGATCGACGCCGGTCTTGCCACCGAAGGCAGAGTCAACCTGAGCAACGAGCGTCGTTGGCACCTGGACCACTGGGACGCCGCGCTGGAAGCTGGCGGCGCAGAAACCGGCGAGATCTCCGACGACTCCGCCGCCGACCGCGACGACGTGGTCGGCTCGCGTCGCCTGCTGTTTGACAAGCGCATCCCAAACGGTTTCGGCCGTCTCCAACGTTTTGAACTGCTCGCCGGCCTCGAACTCGATTAAGCCCGCGATCTGCGGCACCTGCCCTGCGTAGAGCTCACCGACGTTGCTGTCACTGATTACGAACCGCCGTGAGCTGTCCGGCAGTGGCCACGGCGCGTCAGCGAGGGCGTTGACGC
>JAEMTR010000160.1:0-214 GCA_016462245.1 Solirubrobacteraceae bacterium | reverse complement strand
CAACCCAGACCGGGTAGCCGCCGCCCGGACCGGCGGCCCAAAGCAGGCGCAGCCCCTTGGACTCGCCGTGCGCCATTGCGACCAGTGAGGGGAGCGCCGCTGACACCACTTCCGAGTCGCTGCTCGAAAGATTTGCGTCGGCGATCTCGCGATAGTCGCGTTCGCGCTCGTGGAAGAGCGCTTCGAATGCGCCGCGATCCTGCCCTAGCGGACG
>JAEMTR010000026.1:7606-12526 GCA_016462245.1 Solirubrobacteraceae bacterium | reverse complement strand
CTTGGCGCCCCGCTTAGTCGCGGTTGCCGCGGCCGTACAGGAAGGTGAAGAGCTTGCCGAGGCGATTGGTCGTCTTCTCGGTGTAAGGGAACATGTGGACGTCGCGCTTGGGGTGCAGGCGCGAGACGAGGATCGACTGCTGCTGGCAGAACTTGCGGATTCCGCCGGCGCCATGGCGCGAGCCGATTCCGGAAGTCTTCGCGCCGCCCATCGGCAGCTCCAGCGCAACGTAGTTGAGCATCGCGTCGTTGACGCAGACAGCGCCTGCTTGAACGCGCTTGGCGATCTCCTCACCGCGAGCAACGTCGCGCGTGAAGACCGAGGCACCGAGCCCAAACTGACTGTCGTTGGCGAGGCGGATTGCCTCCTCAGCATCCTCGACCTTCATGATCGGCAGAGTCGGCCCGAAGGTCTCCTCGTTCATCGCCGTCATCGAATGGTCAACGTCCACCAGCACTGTCGGCTCGAAGAAGTCGCCGGGGCCGCTGCCGCGCTTACCGCCGGTAAGAACCTTGGCGCCGCTGGCAACTGCCTCGTTGACGTGCCGCTCAACAATGTCAAGCTGCGGCGGGAAGGTCATCGCGCCGATCTCAGCCGTGCCAGGGCCTGAGCTGATGCCTTGGCGCAGCGCATTGACCTTCTCCGTCACCTTGCCGACAAACTCGTCGTAGACCGGCGCTTCAACGTAAACACGCTCGGTCGAGATGCAGGTCTGGCCCGAGTTCTGCATCGAGAAGAAGACGGCGGCGTTGGCTGCTCGCTCAACGTCGGCGTCGCGCAGGACGATCATTGGGTCCTTGCCGCCAAGCTCCAGCGAGCACGGGATCAGCCGCTCGGCAGCCGTAACTGCCACTTTGCGCCCTGTTGCCGTCGAGCCGGTGAACATGATCATGTCGACCTGGTCGATCAGCGCGCGACCGGTGTCGCCGCGGCCGGTTGCAACTTGGAACACACCGGCCGGCATGCCGCACTCATCGAGGCAGCGGGCCATCAGCAGTGAGGTCAGCGGAGTTACTTCGCTCGGCTTAAGAATCACGCTGTTGCCGGCAGCCATCGCCGGGATGCAGTCGCCAAAGGAGTTCGTCAGCGGGTAGTTCCAAGGGCCGATGATTCCGATCAGCCCAAGCGGGCGATAGCTGACGATCAGCTTCTTGCCCTTGACCATCAGGCTGCCGGACTTGACCTTCACGTCAGCGAGGTACTCGGGCGCGTGCTTGGCCCAGAAACCGAAGGCCGAGGCGCCGTAGGAGATCTCTGCGAGCTGGGCGTCCTCGTAGGTCTTGCCGGTCTCGGAGACGATCGTTTCGATCACCTCTTCCTTGTGATCGATGATCCACTTCTGAGCGCGCAGCAGAATCTTGCCGCGGCCCTCAAAGCCGAGTGCCTCCCAAGCAGGCTGAACGGCGCGACCACGCTCGGCTAGTGCCTGCACTTCGGCAGGCCCGAGGTCGGGGACGTTGCCAACAATCTGGCCTGTGGCCGGATTAATAACGTCGATCGTCGAAGCGGACGACGCGGCGGCCTCTTCGGTGGACTCTGGACTCTGCTTAACGGTCGTCATCTGCGTCTCCTCTGCTTGGCTAAAACCCTTTTAAAACCTTACTCCACTTCGAGCAGCGTGATTCCAACCGGTTCTACCGGCATGTCGCGGCCATCGGTGGTGACGCTCTGAATCTTGTCTACAACGTCCATCCCGCCGGTAACTTCGCCGAAAACAGTGTGCTTGCCGTCGAGGTGAGGGCAGGCGGCGGCGGTAACGATGAAGAACTGTGAGCCGTTCGTGTTGGGGCCGGCGTTGGCCATTGCCAGCGCGCCGCGCACAACGCCGTGCTCGTTGAACTCATCTTCGAACTGGTAGCCGGGGCCGCCAGTTCCTGTTCCTTCAGGGCAGCCGCCTTGAATCATGAAGTCGGGAATTACGCGGTGGAAGGTAAGTCCGTCGTAGAAGCCATCCTGGGCAAGCTTGCGGAAGTTCTCGACCGTCTTAGGAGCTTCGTCCTCGAACAGTTCGATCGTGATATCGCCTTCACTGGTGGTCATCGTCGCGGCGGACATAAACGGCGTTCCTCTCGTCTGCGGGTTTGGTGCGCGTCAACTTGCGCAGGAAGAATCTAGACGATGACGGCTTGCGGCGGCGCTCAGTCGTAAAACTTAAGCTGCGAGATGCGGACCTTCGGGCCTGCCGATGGCGGCGCTGTGAACCAGAGAACGACGTTGCGGTACTTCTTGCTCTGGCCTCCGAGACTGAGCAAAAGCGTCTTGTCGCCAGCCTTGTCGCTCCCACCGGTCGAGATGCTGTCAACCGAAACGGCCTGGCCGAGCTCGCGCCAGGCTGGGTCATCGACCGACTGTGGCGGATCGGTCGTCGTCGTTCCAAGCACCGTCACCGTGAAGCCCGGCGTGACCGTCGTGAGAGTCAGCTGCGTGAGCGTCTTCTTTCCGCCGAGGTCAACATTTAGCCCGACATTCATTGGGTCAGTAACTCCGGGCGTCACGCCTGGGGCGGTCGCAACAAACCAGCTTGGCGTGGCCTTCTCGCCAACGGCCTTCTCCGGCTCGTTGTAGCTGGTGGCATTACCTTCAGGGTCGTAGAGCGACGCGGCGTCGGCGCCAAGCGCGATTACGGGGTCGACAGGCTCCGGAGTCGGCTCGGGCGCTGGAACCGGTACCGGCGTTGAGCCGCTGTCGAACGGCACGGCATCTTCGAACGGAACAACGTCGGAAGGAACAGGATCTTCGAGCGGCACTACAGCGGCGTCTTCGGCGACCACCTCGGCCGTCTGCGCAACGACCTTGACCTCGGTCTTGCGCGGCGGCAGTGTGTCGTTGATCGCTGCAACTCCTGCGGCGACGGCGCCACCGGCCATCAGCAGCGTGAAGGCTCCAGCCAAGGCGACCGTCTGAACGCCGGGGATGCCGCGCTGGGCGGCGAACGCGGTACCGCACTCCAGGCACCAGTCCTGACCCTCTACGCGACTGGCACCGCAGACCGTGCAAGCGGAATCAAAACTCTGGGGAACGTCGCCACTTGAGGGCGCGAGAATGCCATCACCGGGGAGCTGAAACTCAGCCTCGCCAGGAATCACAACAGGGTCAAGAAGCGAAGTCATCTACTCGTATCCTCGCACAGTCGCCCAGCGGAGGTCGCATACTTGCTGCGCTGCGGAACGATTGAGGCGCTAGCCCTCGGAGCCAACGGGCTCGAGGCTGATCTTCGTTCCCTTGACGTCGGCGCCGCTGACGGCCTCAATGATCCGCTTTGAATCGCCTTCTGGAACCGAGAGGAACGAGAAGCGTTCGAAGATCTTCACGTCGCGTACCGCTTCGCCACCGATTCCAGCGGCCGAAGTGACGGCCTTGACGAGATCGGCCGGCTTAATGCCTTCGGCCTTGCCGGCGGCGACGATCAGCTTCGCCCACGGACCCTCCTGATCAACGCTCTTGTCGACCTGCGGCTTCGCGTGGCGGCTCGGCTTCTCAGCGCGGCTCGGCTTCTCAGCAGGGCTCGGCTTCTCAGCGTGACCGGGCTTCTCGGCGCCTGGAGCGGCGTCGGTCTTCGCGCCTGGCGCCCACTGCGTCAATTTTACGCCGGTGTGCTTCTCGATCGCCTCCAGCTCGCTCTGCTGCTTCGGCTCGGCAAATGTGATCGCGCGGCCCGAACGGCCAACGCGGCCGGTGCGGCCGATGCGGTGAACGTAAACGTCGGGCGAGATCGGCACGTCAAAGTTGACGACGTGCGTTACCGAGGAGATGTCGAGGCCGCGGGCGGCTACGTCGGTCGCAACAAGGATCGGCACGCGACCGCCCTTGAAGGCCAACATCACTCCGTCGCGCGAGCCTTGCGACATGTCGCCGTGCAGCGCGCGCACGTTCATTCCCTTGTCGCGAAGTGTGCGGAAGAGCTGGTCGCAGCGGATCTTCGTGCGCGCGAAGACGATCGCCTGGGTCGGCTTCTCGGCGGCCAGAACCTCGACCAGCTTGGCGGGCTTGTCCTTCTGGCCAACCTCGAGCTGAAACTGCTCGACGGTGTCAACGGTCAGCGTCTTCGCCTCAACCTTGATCACCTCGGGCTCATAGAGGTAGCGGTCGGCGAGCTTGCGGATCGGCGGCGGCATCGTCGCACTGAAGAGCGCCGTCTGGCGGCCGCTTGGCGTGCGCGAGAGGATCTTCTCAACGTCCTCAAGGAAACCGAGGTCGAGCATCTCGTCGGCCTCATCAAGGACGACGAAGCGGCAGTCGTGGAGAATCAGTGAGGCGCGCGTAATTAGGTCGAGCACGCGGCCAACGGTGCCGACGACGATCTGGCCACCGGCGCGAAGCTGAGCCTGCTGCGTGCGGATCGGCGCGCCACCGAAGACGGCAACGACGTCAACGCCCTTCGACTCACCGTAGGCACGCAGCGCCTGCGTTACCTGAATGCAGAGTTCGCGCGTTGGCGTCAGCACGATCCCCTGGCAGTCTTTGATCTCCGGATCGATGTATTCGATCAGTGGCAGGCCGAAGGCGGCGGTCTTGCCGGAGCCGGTCTGGGCCTGGCCGATGATGTCGCGCCCTTCGAGCAGCGCGGGAATCGTCTGCTCCTGAATTGGACTTGGCTCGGTGTAGCCCACGTCGCGAAGCGCTTGGAGGGTCGACTCGGAGAGTCCGAGCTCGGCAAATGTAGTCACGGCAGGCAGACTAGGGCTTTGGAGCAAGTAAGGCGCGGCGCGCTGCTTGGCGGGCGCCTAAGAGCGCCGGCAGGCTAACCTCGCTGCGCGTATGAGTCTTACCGTCGTTGGATCGATTGCCTATGACGCAGTAACAACCCCATTCGGGGAGCGCGAGCGGATGCTCGGCGGCGCCGCGACCCATTTTGCCCTCGCCGCTTCGTTCTTCGACGAAGTGAGGGTTATTGGACCGGTCGGTGACGACTTCGACGCC
>JAEMTR010000026.1:4665-7506 GCA_016462245.1 Solirubrobacteraceae bacterium | reverse complement strand
TTCGTTCTTCGACGAAGTGAGGGTTATTGGACCGGTCGGTGACGACTTCGACGCCCAGTCGTGGGAGATTCTGCGAACGCGCGGCACGATTACCGACGACGTTGAACAGGTTGCCGGCGGCAAAACCTTCTTCTGGAAGGGCGAGTACCACGACAACCTCAATAGCCGCGAGACGCACGTGACCGAACTGAACGTCTTCGAAGAGTTCAAGCCGAAGCTCTCCGACGAGGCCAAGGCCTGCGACGTGCTGTTCCTCGCCAACATCGTTCCCGATCTCCAGAACGAGGTCCGCGGTCAGTGCGATCAGGCGCGCTTTGTGGCGATGGACTCGATGGACCTATGGATCAACATCGCGCGCGACTCGTTGGTTGAAACTATTGCTGGCGTTGACTGCCTAATCCTCAACGACGAGGAGCTAGAGCTGCTGACCGGGGCGCCAAACTTCGTCGTCGCGGCAAACGAGATCCTGAAGTGGGGCCCCAGCTCGGTGATCGCCAAGCAGGGCAAGTACGGCGCCGCGCTCTTCACAGCCGACGGCTACTTCGCGCTGCCAGCCTTCCCGCTCGGGACTGTCGTCGACCCGACCGGCGCCGGTGACAGCTTCGCCGGCGGCTTCGTCGGCTACGTCGCCGCTCACCCGGAGCGACCGATCGACCATCAGCTATTGACGCAAGCGATGGTCTACGGAACGGCGCTGGCATCGTTCAACGTCGAAGACTTCGGCACCGACCGGGTCGTCGGACTGACGGGAACCGAGATCGCTGCCCGCGTCGGCGAACTGCAGCAGATGACGACCTTTGCGCACCAGCCGATCCCGCTGCGCAGCTAGCGCTGGCAGAAGCGAGAGCGCTCGCGTGCCAAAAGCGTGCGCGCCACGGCTGCGGCGGGTAATATCGATTGACTGTGAACACGTGGGTATTCATTTTTATGATGGTCGTGCTGAAGCTGCCGATCTTGGCGCTCTTCGGGATTATCTGGTGGGCGATCAAGCAGACGCCTGAAGAGGCTGAAGACGCGAGCGGCGGTGGCGGCTCGCTGAAGCCACTGAACCCGCATCCGCGCGGCCCGCTGCCACGCTCTCCGAGGCGCGGACCGCACGGCGAACCGGCCCCCCCTGCGCCAGCTCGAACGCGCGTCACTAGCTCGCGCCAGCGCGACCGCGCCTGACGCTCGCGACGAGCCGTGGGCAGAGCCGTTTAGGATCAGCCGATGGCCACTGCTTCAGTCCTCTCCGACGGAACGATTCGCCGCCTCGTCAATGAAGGGCGGATCGTGATCGACCCCTGGGACGAAACGATGGTTCAGCCGGCCAGCGTCGACCTGCGGCTTGGCAATTCGTTCCGCGTCTTCCACAACCATCGCGTTAGTGCGATCGACCTGAAGAACCCGCCTCAGGATCTGACCGAGCCGGTGACGATCGAGCCCGGCGAACCGTTTGTGATTCATCCCGGCGAGTTCTGCCTGGGCCGCACAGAGGAGTGGGTTGAGCTGCCCGACGACATCGTCGCGCGGATCGAAGGCAAGTCTTCGCTCGGCCGACTTGGGCTGATTGTCCATGCTACGGCCGGCTTCTGCGACCCAGGCTGGAAGGGCACGTTGACGCTGGAGCTGAACAACCTAACGCGCGTGCCAATCAAGCTTTGGGCCGGACTACCGATCGCGCAGCTCTCATTTATGACGCTCGATCAAGCCGCCGAGCGCCCCTACGGCCACCCCGATCTCGGTAGCCACTACCACGGGCAACGCGAGGCGACAGAGAGCCGCTACGAAGGCGGGCCCGGTAGCCAGATAGCGTCCGGCGGCGGCGTTGGGTAGCGTGCTGGATATGACGCAAGCAACATTGATCCTCGCCAGCGAGGCGGCAAAGAGTGAGATGCCGTTTTTCATCATCGGAATTGTCTTCGCGGCTTGGGCCGTGATCATCGGTGGGATTGGAACGGCATCAGAATCATTTCCTCCCAGCCGCGGCGCGGGGATCGCAATCGGTGCTGTATCGGTAGTACTTGCTGCCGCCACGATGGTGATCGTTCTGCTCGTCATCGTCTGAGCACTTGGCCCGCTCCTACACGCTCACGCTCCGTCGTGAAGGAGATTCAGAACGCCAGCGCTTCGTAACGCTTGATGGCGCGCTCGACGCGCTCGAAACTGAGGTCCGCGCGATGTCGCAGACCGTCCGCAGGGAAGCGACGAAGTCACTCGGGCGCGAGTACGAACCGGTCGAACTGGTTGCGGTACGAGCCGAGGTCAGCGGCCCTGGCGTGCGCGGCGGCGTTGATCTGCGCGGCGACGGGTCGGTACAAGCCTTTAGTGGGCGGATCCGCCGCGCAGTAATTGAGCCGCGTGACGGCGAAGATCCCTACTCGGCGTTGCGCCGCGTGCTCAGTAGCGACTAAAGCTGGAGTGCAGCGCCGTTGCGGCGCAACCAGTCGCGCGGCTCGCGGTAGTTGGGGCTATGAAGCTCCACTAACGACCAGAAGCGTGGCGAATGGTCGAGCACGACCAAGTGGCAGGCCTCATGCCAGACGACGTAATCGAGCAGCTCCGGCGGGCCGAGTAGCAGGCGCCAATTAAACGAGAGCGCGCCGCTCGAGGAGCAACTGCCCCAGCGCGTGCGCTGGTCGCGGATCGCGACTGGCCCGGCTTTGACGCCGAGCGCGGCGAGTGCCGGTGCCAGTCGCACGCTCACCTCTGACTTGGCGTTGCGCCTGTACCAACGCTCGATCGCCGCGTCGCGCCGCTGATCGGCCGGCACGAGCAGCTCGTCGCCGCTGCGGTGGGCGCGCGTGCGGCCGGCCTGCTCGCTGACGGTCAGTAGCTCGCCAAGGTAGGGAAGCGTCCCCG
>JAEMTR010000026.1:0-4655 GCA_016462245.1 Solirubrobacteraceae bacterium | reverse complement strand
GTTCACGGTTCGGCGCTCGCCGCTGCGCGATCCAGTCACCGAGATGTGCGATCGCGTCATCGGCCTCGCTGGCCTTCGCCGCCTGCGGCAGCGTCACCAGCAGCGAACCGTCGGACTCAATTCGCACGCGCACGCGGCGCGCACGCGGCGAGCGCCGAACCGTGAACTGTTCGCTCGTGGTCACGCGGCGAGCCTATGCTGCGGCGCGGCGGGCTCATAGGATGGCTGCTGTGGCCCAATCGATCGTTCCTCTGCCAACCGATGTGCGCTCGCCGTTCGAGGTTTACGTAAACGGCGTGCTCCAGCAGCAGCCTGGCGATTACCAGGTCCGCGATGGCGCGCTCGTCTTCCCGCGCTCACTGGCGAAGGACAAGGTCAGCGGCTGGCGCTGGGCGCTTGGCGCTTGGGGCGTTGGCACCTACCGCCAGGATGATTCGATCGACGTGCGCTGGTCGCGGCCCGACGGCAGCAGCGCTGTCGCTCAGCAGCTTGAGGTCAGCGAAGTTATTGACTGAGCCAAGGGCGCTGCAGCTTCAAAGCGCCGAGGATCGCCTGCGTCGCCGGCGAGCGGTTCAGCGTGTAGAAGTGAATCCCCGGCGCGCCGCCGGCCAGCAGCTCGGAGCACTGAAGCGTCGCGTAAGCAACGCCAAGAGCCTCAACTGCGCGCGGGTCATCTCTGCGAGCACCGAGCGCGGCAAGCAGCTCGGGCGGAATTGTCGCGCCGCAGAGCGTCGTCATCCGCTCTAGTTGAGCAACGTTGCTGATCGGCATGATGCCCGGGATGATCGGAACCGTGATCCCAATCTCGCGCGCCCGCAGCACGAAGTCGAAGTAGGCCTCGTTGTCGAAGAAGAGCTGCGTGACGAGGAAGTCCGCCCCCGCGTCGACCTTCGCTTTGAGGTGGCCGAGGTCGACCTCTGCGCTGGCAGCATGAATGTGCGTTTCGGGAAATGCCGCGGCGCCGATCGCAAACGGGTACTCGGCGCTGATCAGTTCGACCAGCTGTTGTGAGAATTCGAGGCCGCCCTCGGTCTGCGTCCATTCGCTCTCCCCCTGCGGCGGGTCGCCGCGCAGCGCAAGCACATTCTCAATCCCCAGCTCAGCCATCTGGTCGAGCGTCGCGCGCAGCTCGTCAACGGTTGAGTCAACGCAGGTGAAGTGCGGCATCGCTTCGATTCCAAAGTCGTCGCGGATCCTTGAGACGATCTCAATTGTCTTCTCGCGCGTTGAGCCGCCGGCGCCGTAGGTGACGGAGATAAAGGCCGGCTCGAGCGGCACGAGCTGCGCAACTGCCTCGAGCAGGTTGCGGTCGCCCTCTTCGCTCTTTGGCGGGAAGAACTCAAACGAGAACTGCGGCTCGTTGCTGCCCTCGAGCAGTTGATCGATGCGCATCACCTAATCCTACGAGGCGCGGCCTAGACCAGCTGCCAGATCTCTGGCTGGTCCTCGCCGTCGCCCTCGCTGCGCGTGGCGCGACCGGTCACTTCAAGGTGGCGCAGGTAGCAGAGCGTCTCCGAGAGCCACCAGTTGGCGTTGATTGGCGTGAGCGCGTCGCCGTGGACCGACCGAACTACCTCGAAGGCCGTCATCGGCCCATCCTGGGCGAGCGCGTCGATCACGCCGTCGATCCGCTCGGCAATCGCAATCCGGTTGGCCGTGATGTGCGCTGGCACTTCGGCGAAGCTGCGGCCGTGGCCGGGCAGGCAGAGGCGCATATCGAGATCTTCGATTACCTCGAGCGAACTTAGGTACTCGCCGACAGGGTCGGGCGTCCAGCCGTAGTCGTAGTAGAGCGATGGGCGGCCGAGCAGATGGTCGCCGGAGATCAGCAGGCGGCGTTCAGGCTGGTAGAGGGAGACGTGCGAGGGCGCGTGGCCGGGAGTCTCGACTACCTCCCAGGGGCCAAGGTCGGTCTGAATTTGCACGCCAGGAAGCAGATCGCGCGCCGGTTCGACGATCCCCGAGAAGCCGGAGCCACGGCCCTTGGCCTGCTCGGCGTAAGCGCGCAGCGGCTCCTGCGGAACGCCGCTAAGAATCGCCACTTCAACGCGCCGCTCTAGTGCAGCCTCGGGATTTGTCGCGGCCTGAACGCTGTGCTCGTGGTTGGGGTGCATCCAAAGCTCGCAGCCGGTCGCCTTGACGATCGAGGCCGCCTGGCCGTAGTGGTCGGAGTGCGCGTGGGTACAGACGAGCAGGCGGATTAGGTCGATCCGCAGGTTGACCTGCCCCAGCGCGCGCTCGAGCTGAGCCATCGACCCCGGCTGATCCATGCCGCAGTCAACGAGCACGATTCCGTCGCCTGCAGCCAGCGCCCAAGCGTTGCAGTGGGGCACGCCCGGCCAAGGCAGCGGCAGGCGCAGCCGCCAGACGCCTGGCAGTACCTTTTCGCCGCGGCCCAGCTCGCGGGTTCGGGAAGATTCAGTCACAACGGCTTCCAGCCTACGGATCAAAGCCCGCAGGCGCGGCTGGGGCGATAGCCTGCCGCCAACAGGCCAGCGACCGAGAGGACTTTGATGACCGATTCGACCAGCGAAATCAGCGGCGCAATCGACGCCGCAACAACCGCCGCAGTAGCGAAGAAGTACTTCGACGCCTTAGTAGCACACGACGTCGAAGCCGCCGTTGCCTGCTGGCGCCCCGGCGGCCGCGAGAACGTCCGTGGCCAGGTTGACACGACGGCCCCCGACGGCGTTCGCGCCTTCCTCAGCGGCATCTTTGAGCCTTTCCCCGACTTCCATTTCAACGTCGTCGAAGTGACGGTCGAGGACGACCGCGCGGCAGTCCGCTGGGAGGCGACCGGCAGATTCACCGGCGGCCAGTTCCAAGCGATCGAACCGAACGGCACAAAGATCGAGCTCGAGGGTGTAGACGTGCTGATCGTCCGTGACGGACTGATCGTCGAGAACAACGCCTATGCCGACGGGATGACGATCGCCCGCCAGCTCGGGCTGCTGCCGCCCGACGGCTCGAAGATGGATGCCGGTATGAAGAGCGCCTTCAACGGCCGCACGAAGCTGATGGCGAAGCTCGCTGCCAGCGCGCCGGAGCAGATCGCCGAAGGGGTTTGGGTGATGCGCGGCGGCTTCCCCGGCAAGACGATGAACGTCTACTTCGTCCGTGACGGCGACGGCGTGCTGCTGTTTGACGCCGGCGTCAAGTCGATGGGCCCGGCGATCGCGATCGCTGGCGCTCAGCTCGGCGGGATCACGCGCGTAGTCCTCGGCCACGGCCACGCCGACCACCGCGGTGTTGCGCCGCAGCTCGGCCTGCCGGTGCTCTGCCACGCCGATGAGGTAGCCGATGCTGAAGGCGACGGCGGCGAGCACTATTTCGACATTTCGAAGCTCAACGCGGTTGGCCGCGCGCTGCTGCCCAGGCTGCTCGTCAGCTGGGACGGTGGGCCGGTAAAGATCAGCGACACGCTCGCTGAGGGCGACGAAGTCGCCGGCTTCAAAGTGATCCATCTGCCAGGCCACGCACCGGGACTGATCGGCCTTTGGCGCGAGTCGGACCGCTTCGCCTTGGTCAGCGATTGCTTCTACACGCTCGACCCACAGACCGGGTTCAAAGGCCATGCGCGGGTGCCACACGCGGCCTTTAATATGGACACCGAGATGGCTCGCCAATCAATCCTGAAGCTCGCGGCGCTGGAGCCGGCAACGGCCTGGGCCGGCCACACCGATCCGCTGACCGGCGACGTGCGCGGCCAGCTCGAAACTGCCGCCGCTACGACCTAATGGGCCGCCGCTCGCGCCGCCGCTCGCGCGAGCAGGGCGCCGGGCCCGCGATGCCCGAGCCGCCTGGCGTCCAGTACCGCTCCGACGACGGGGGCGTCCTCGAGCTGCGCTGCGTGCTGAGCCCGAAGACGCGAGCGCAGTACGCGGAGACCTTCCAAGGCAACATTCTCTCGCAGGAAGATGCGTGGCACCGCGCGCTTGAGTTCCTTTTTGAGCGCCTTGCGCTGAGCTGGACGATCAACGAGGTTGAGACGAGCGGCCAGAGCGATCTACTGGCGCGGCTGCGCGCTGCCAGCCGCGAGGAGCGAGACTTCGTCCGCGTCAGCATCCGCGAGCACTGCGCCGAATGGTTCCCCGACGTGAAGGCGCCATGAGCGAGCGCGAATCAGATCAGGCCGCAGCCGAGCGCGTAGCGGCAGTTATCGATCCAGCGGCAATGGCCGAGCTGCTGATCGGCTGGTGCCTTGAAGTTGAGGCGCACCAGAAGGTTGTGATCCGCTCGACTGCGATGGCGGCGCCGCTGCTGCTGGAGCTTCAGCGCGCGGTGCTGGCGCGCGAGGCTTGGCCAACGCTCCACGTTGAGCTGCCGGGCCAAGCGAAGAACTTCTACGAGAGCGCCCGCGACGCCCAGCTCGACGACTTCGACGACGTTGCGATGGCTGAAGCGAAGGAGCTAACAGCGGTGCTGGGGATTCAAGCCCCGCATGACGCGCGCGAACTGGCCGGCGTCGACCCGGCTCGAATTGCTCGCGCCGCGCGGGCGCGCAGGCCGCTGCGCGAGCGGACGATGAAGAAGCGCTGGTGCTCGACGCTCTGGCCAACGCCGGCCGGGGCCGAGCTCGCGGGGATGGAACTGGAAGAGTTCGCCGCCTTTGTCCGCGGCGCAACCTTCCTCGACCGCCCCGACCCGCCGGCCGC
>JAEMTR010000159.1 GCA_016462245.1 Solirubrobacteraceae bacterium | reverse complement strand
GGCGTCGTCGCTGACGATCGCCTCCGAATGGCCGCTGCCATAGCGCGTGATGTGGTCGATCGCTTCGTCGACTGAACCGACAAGCTTGACCGCGAGAATCAGATCAAGGAACTCTGTTCCCCAGTCTTCTTCGCTCGCGTCAACTAATAGCTCCGAGCGTTCGGCGCCGGCAAACTCCTGCGTCGCGGCGTCGGCGCGCAGTTCAACCCCGGCTTCGAGCATCTGATCAACGATCATTGGCACGAACTCGGGCGCGACATCGCGGTGAATCAGCAGCGTCTCGGCAGCGTTACAAACGCCCGGCCGCTGAACTTTCGCATTGAGCGCTATCGCTGCTGCCTGCTGAAGATCCGCAGCGCGGTCGACGTAGACATGGCAGTTGCCTGAGGCGGCGTAAAGAACGGGAATCGTTGCGACCTGCTCGAGCGCCGCCTTCAGCCCCTCACCACCACGAGGGACAATTAAGTCGACGACACCCTGCTGCGTGGCGAGCTCGGCGAGCTGGTCACGGCCACCGCCGACGAGCGTCACTACCGAGCGAGGAAGCCCGACCGACTCGGCGGCGTCGGCGGCGATCTCAACCATCATCGCGTTTGAGTTCTCGGCCGTGCCGGAGCCACGTAGCAGGCAAGCGTTGCCTGATTTAAGGCACAGCGCCGAGGCATCGATCGTGACATTTGGGCGCGCCTCATAGACGACAGCAACAACGCCGAGCGGCACACGCAGCTTGCGTAGCTGCAGGCCATTCTCGAGTTCGCGCTCTTCGATCAGCTCACCAACAGGGTCGTCGAGCATCGCGACCTGCCGCGCGCCTGCGGCAATCGCGGCAATCCGCTGCTGATCCAAAAGCAGACGATCGAGCAGCGCCGCTGACAGGCCAGCCTCAGCGCCGGCGGCAAGGTCGAGCGCGTTGGCTTCAATCAGCTCGTCCGAGCGCTCTTCGAGCGACTTGGCGAGCGCCTCCAGCGCGGCGTCCTTAACTTCGCGCGGAGCGCGCGCCAAAGCCGGCGCGGCGGCTTTCGCTTCGGCGCAAAGCTGCGTGACGCTCGTCTGTTCGGTTGCCATCAGCAGAGAGTAGTCCGGAGCAGCAGCGATCGCGATATCTAGCCGAGTGCCAGATAGTCGCGATGAACAGCAGCTTCGGGCGAGCGGCCGATGATCTGCTCAACCTCGTCCGATTTGAGCCCCGCTACTCGCCCAAGCTCTTCGGCCGAGTAGTTGCAGATGCCTTTGCCGATCAGACCGCCTGAGCCGTGCAGCTCGACAGCGTCGCCCGGCTCAAAGTCTCCGTCGACGGCGCTGATGCCGACCGGTAGCAGCGATGCGCCGGCCTCACGCAGAGCGCGCTCAGCGCCGGCATCGAGCGTTACCGTTCCGCGCGCCGGTTTTGCGTAGCGCAGCCAAAGCTCGAAGCTGGAATAGCGCTCCTCCTGCGCCTCAAAGCGCGTCCCTTCAGGCTCGCCGCTTAGCGCCCGTGCCAGTGCTCCCTCGCGGATGCCACTAGCGACGGTGGTTGGAATCCCTGCCGCCGTAGCCATCTCCGCGGCAACCACCTTTGAGCGCATGCCACCGGAACCAAGTCCAGAAGGCGCTTGGCCGATCTCGTATTCGCTCAGCTGCGACGGGTGGCTGATCTGATCGACCAGCGGGGCGTTCGGGTCTGTCCGCGGATCGGCTTGGTGGAGCCCATCCTGATTTGTCAGCAGCACTAGCCGATCGGCGCCGACCATGATCGCTACCTGCGCTGCTAGGAAGTCGTTGTCGCCGAACGAAATCTCCTCAGTTGCCGTCGTGTCGTTCTCGTTGACGACCGGTACGACGCCCCATTCGAGCAGGCGAGCGAGCGTTTGACGAGCGTTGAGGTAGTGGCTGCGGTGGCCGACGTCGAAGAAGGTCAGCAGCACCTGGGCGCTGGTGATGCCACGCTCGCGCAGCAGCTCGTCGTAGACGCGGTAGAGCTTGCCCTGGCCGACGGCGCTAGCGGCCTGAAGATCAGCCATCGCCTGCGGGCGCGAACCAAGCTCGAGCACCTCAATGCCGCGCGCGATCGCGCCGCTGGAAACGAGCACGACCGAATCGCCAGCCTCGTGGCGCACGGCGACCTCGTTGCAGACCGCGCTCAATAGATCTGCGCGCAGCGCTCCCGCTTCGTCGGCGACGATGTTGGAGCCAAGTTTTATGACGTAACGAGCCATTGCCTGCGCAGCGTAGCCGCGCGCGGCTAGGCGGCGTCCAATTCGAAGACCACGCCGGCGATTGAAACCTCGTCACCGGCTTCAAAGCCAGCCTCAGTCAAGGCGTCGATCACACCCATCCGCCGCAGCCGCTGCTCAACCTGAGCGAGCGCCTCGTCATTCTCGACGTCGTAGCGGGCCAGTAGTCGCTCAACGGGCTCACCGCTGACGAGATAGCAACCGTCCTCGAGCTGGTTCACCTTCCATTCGCGACCGGCGCCAGGCCGGAAGATCTGATGCTCGGCGAGCGTTTCGCTGGCAGCAAGCTGCGGCACTGCCGCCTCTAGCGGCACGCGCTGGACGAGCGCGTCGGCGAGTGCGTCCAAGCCTTCGCGCGTTGCGCTGGAGGTCACTACGACCGGGATCTCGTCGCCAAGCCGTGCTCGCCACTGCTCGGCAACGGCGGTCGCGTCGTCGGCCGGCACGAGGTCAGCCTTTGAAAGCGCGAGAACGCGAGGCAATGCGGCGAGCTCGGCGTTGTAGCGGCCAAGCTCGCTCTCGATCAGCGCGTAGTTAGCCTCGGGATCGCTGCCGTCGAGCGGCGCGAGGTCGAGGACGTGAACGAGCAAGCGCGTGCGCTCGACGTGAGCGAGGAATTCGTGGCCAAGGCCGGCGCCGTCGCTGGCTCCCTCAATCAGTCCCGGAATATCTGCCAGCACTAGCTGCCTGCCACCGCGGTCGAGAACACCGAGCTGCGGCTCCAAGGTCGTGAACGGATAATCGCCGACCTTTGCCACAGCGCGCGTCAGCGTCGAGATCAGCGACGACTTACCCGCGTTCGGAACGCCGACAAGACCGACGTCGGCCAGCAGCTTCAGCCGCAGGTCGATCCAGAATTCGTCGCCCGGCAAGCCGCGCTCCGAAAAGCGCGGCGTCTGCCGGGTCGAACTCTTGAAGTGGTTGTTTCCCCGGCCGCCGGAGCCGCCACGGCAAACAACGGCGCGAGAGCCCGGCACGACGAGATCGTGAATCGTTCCGTCTTCAAGCTCGGCGACGGTTCCAGGCGGCACGTGAATCTCAAGC
>JAEMTR010000001.1:23178-40572 GCA_016462245.1 Solirubrobacteraceae bacterium | reverse complement strand
TTCTTGACCGAAGTTGTGTCGACCCCCGCGGCCGAGAGGATCTGGTCGAGAAACGCGTCCTCGTAGGCGAGGCCATTGGTGCCGATCTTTGCGCCTTCAAGCTTGCGTGGGTCGACGGCTTTGTCGTCGACGCTCATTAGCGATGTCAGTGGCCGCTGCGCAATCGCGCCAACGGCGAGGATCGCCGCGCCCTTGTCGCGCGCGATCAGCAGCTCTGGTTCGTAGGAGATTGCAAGGTCGGCGCCGCCGCTCTGCAGCAGCTTCAGCGGCTCAGACGGGTTTGATGGCGTGATCAATTTGACGTTCAGCCCAACATTGGCGAACTCGCCGCTCGCCTGCGCGCTGTAGAGCCCAACATGATCAGCACTCGGCAGGTAGTCGAGAACCACACGAACGACACGCTGGGAAGGGCTAGTTACGACGTCTTTCTTGGCTCCACAGGCAGTCAGCGTGGCTGCGGCTAAGAGTCCTGCTGCGATTGAGAGCTGTCTGATCATCGAGGGTCCTATTTCTTGACGATAACGCCGCTGAATGATGTTGCCTTGCGCAAATACTCTCGCCTGCTACCGTTCGGCTTGTCAATGTCGCGCATAAGCGCGATGAAAGTAGTGCCAGCGCCCGCACGATTGCCTCACAGCATCTCCGCGAGTAAGCAGCACACAAAGCCGCGGAGGTTATTTCGATGGCAACTGGAACAGTTAAGTGGTTTAGTGATGAAAAGGGCTTCGGGTTTATTACGCCTGATGAAGCCGGTAAGGACCTGTTCGTGCACCACTCAGCGATCATGGGCGAGGGCTACAAGTCCCTTGCCGAAGGCGCAAAGGTGGAGTTCGAATCAGAAGAGGGCCCTAAGGGTCCGAGCGCTAAGGACGTGCGCACGATCTAAGGCCCCGTGGCCCTTGTGGCCACAGATGGAGTCTTTGCAACGGGTCGCCTTCGGGTGGCCCGTTGTCGTTTGATCAGCCATTAGTACGATTGATCTATGGAGCGGCCCAGCCACGTCGATGTGTTGATTATTGGCGCCGGCATCTCTGGAATCGGAGCCGCCTGCCGCTTGACCGAGGATCTACCGCAGAAGAGCTACGCAATCCTCGAGGCGCGCGATGCGATCGGCGGAACATGGGATCTCTTCCGCTACCCAGGCGTCCGCTCCGATTCCGACCTCCACACGCTCGGCTACCAGTTCAGGCCTTGGATCGGGGAGAACGCGATCGTTGACGGCCCTGAAGTGCTCGAATACATCCGTGAAACGGCCGCCGAGTACGGCGTCGATCGCAATATCCGCTACGGCTACCAAGTTACGGCGGCGGCTTGGGACAGCGCTGAGGCGGTCTGGACAGTTGAGGTAACGGTGGGCGGCAAAGAGACAACTCTGACCTGCGGCTGGCTCTTCAGCGCCAGCGGCTACTTCCGCTACGACCACGGCTACCAGCCGCACTTTGAAGGGCAGGAGCGCTTCAGCGGCCAGATCATCCACCCACAGGGCTGGCCTGAGGATCTTGACTACGCCGGCAAGAAGGTCGTTGTGATCGGAAGCGGCGCGACAGCCGTCACGCTCGTGCCCGCGCTAGCCGAACAGGCCGGCCACGTGACGATGCTGCAGCGCTCGCCGACCTACATCATCAGCGTTCCACGCAAGGACGCTGTCGCCAACCTGTTGAACCGACTGCTGCCGCAGGATCTCGCCTCGAGCATCACGCGGCGCAAGAACATCTGGCGCCAGCAATTCGTCTTCAAGTTCGCCCAGTCTCGACCGAATTTCGTCAAGGCCTTTCTGCGTTGGTCGGTCAGTAAGCAGCTTCCAGACGGTTACGAGATCGACCGCCACTTCGCGCCCGACTACGACCCGTGGGATCAGCGGCTATGCGCCGTTCCCAGTGGCGATCTCTTCAAGAGCCTCTCGAGGGGCGACTGCTCTGTCGTGACCGACCAGATCGCCAGCTTTACCGAGGATGGGATCGAGCTGGTCTGTGGCGAACGGCTGGAGGCCGACATCATCGTCACCGCGACCGGCCTCGAGCTGCTGGCCTTTGGCGGCATTGAGCTGACCGTTGACGGCTCACGCGTAGAGCTTCCCGAGATGCTGACCTACAAGGGGTCAATGCTCAGCGACGTTCCCAACTTTGCCTTTGCGATGGGCAACTACAACGTTTCGCTGACGCTGAAGGTTGGGATCGTGATCGATTACATCTGCCGTGTGATCGGCTACATGGATCGCTGCGGCTTCGACAAGTGCGCGGCAGTCAACCCCGATCCCTCACAGCAGACAAGCCCAATGCTTGATTTCGGCGCCGGTTACGTCAACCGCTCGCTCCACCTCTTCCCGCGCCAAGGTTCGATCGAGCATTGGGAGATGAGCCAGGACCTTGCGCGAGATCAGCGCGAGCTCGCCAGTGAGATCACGGGCGATGGCGCACTTCAGTTTGAGCGCGTCACAAGCGCCGCCAGGCGCGTGCCGGTCGCCTCTTAGCTTCCGTCCGCCACGCTAGCCACGGTTGCGGCTGTGTACATAGTCGTCAAGGCCCTCGTCTCGGGGATCATCATCGCCGCCGCCAGCGAGGTGGCGCGCCGCTCGACGTTGCTCGGGGCGATCATCATCTCGCTGCCGCTGACCGCAATCTTGGCGATCGTTTGGCTCTACCGCGACACCGGCGACAGCGAGCAGATCATCTCGTTGTCGTGGTCGATTCTCTGGGTGATTGTTCCGTCGCTCGTCTTCTTCGTCGCGCTGCCGCTTGGGCTGCGCAGCGGCCTCGGCTTCGCGGCGTCGTTGCTGATCGCCTGCTGCGTTACCGCCGTTGCTTACGCGCTATGGGTCGCGGCCGCCCGCGCGCTTGGCCTAAGCCTCTAAGGCCGAGTAGCTTCAGGGGCCGTCAGAATCTTGACGAAGTTTTCAAGCTGGCCAGTGGTCCAGCACTCGTAGGCCTCGCAGTACTGGGCGTAGGTGTCGATCACCGAGTCGCCGTAGTTCCAGTAGAGCCGCGGCTCGGGGTTGAGCCAGTAGGTGCGTCCGGCTCGGGCGGCGATCTGGGCGAAGGCGTCGGTTCCTGGCGCGCGGCCGTTGGTGCGCGCGTCGCCGAGCACGATCACGGTCGCGCGCGGGTGCAGCTGATCTTGGATCTGCTCCAGCAGCTCGCCCCAAACACGTCCGTAGTCGGTGTAGCCGGAGATGTCAGCGACCCCTGCATCGCGCGCAATCGCTTCGCTGACGGCTTTGAAGTCGCGTTCGCGCTCAAAGACCTCGGTCACTTCGCTGACGCGCTCGATGAAGACGAAGGAGCGCATCTTGCGGAACGAGTCGTGCAGGGCGTGCATCACGGAGAGGAAGAAGACCGAGGCGCTGGTGACGCTGGTTGAGACGTCGCAGATCACGAACAGCTCCGGCCGGCGCGGGCGCACCGGGCGGTAACGCAAGGTGATTGGCACGCCACCGGTCTGCAGCGAGGCGCGCATCGTGCGGCGGATGTCGACGTGCGCATGGCGGCGATGGCCACGGTGTTCCTGGCCTTGGGTTTTGAGCCTGCGCTTGAGCTGCGTTACAACGCGGTGGACGCTGGCAAGATCCTGCAGCGGGCCGCTCGGCAGGGCACGGTCAAGCTCATGCAGCGGCCGCGCCGCAGGCAGCGAGGAGGTCCGCTCGATCTGCTGGCGCTCTAACTCCTGGCGCAGTAGCTGCTCAAAGCGGCGGATGCCCTCGCGCGGCAGCCCTTCGGCGCGCGGGTCATCCTGCGGCACGTCACCCTGCGGGTCGGTCCGCAGCCCCAGCGAGCGGCGGATTCGCTGCACGTCAACGCCAAGCACGCCGGAACCCTCGCCGGGCTGCGCAAAAGCGGCGATCGCCAGCCGCGCGAGGTCGCGCAGCGCGCCTTCGTTTTGCTCCGCAATTGCGCGGGCGATCTGCTCGCGCAGCGCCTCAATATCGATCTCCGAGTTGGCTTCGCCATCATCGCTGCCGCTTCCCGCTTCGCCGATTCCGGTGTTTAGCGCCGCCAGCTCTGTCGCGCGGAAGAAGAAGCGCTCAAAAACGAGATCGAAGATCGCGCGGTCCTCGGGTGATTTGGCGAGCGTCGCGGCCAGCGTTTCGCGAAACAGCGTCGGCTCGTTCCAAGCCACCTCGGGTAGCGCACTGAAGGCGTCGAGCAGCTCGCTCGTGCCTAGTGCGACGCCCTCGCCGCGAAGCTCCTCGCCAAACTCGACGAGGTGCGCCGTCAGCCCGGCGTCGAGCGGGTTTGCGAGCGGCTCAGAGAACAGCGCTGCGCGCCGTGATGCCTCGCGCGAGGGACGCTTGTCAGGAGGAGGCGGCACTGCTGCCGTCCTCAGCGCTGTCGAGCTTGACGCCGACGCGCTCGGCGACGATGTCGATATCGGTGCGGTGCTTGACGATGATCGACATCGTGTCGTTAAAGGTCTTGCTGTCGATGTCGGTCGCGCCGAGCAGCAGCAGCGCCCGCGCCCAGTCGATCGACTCGGCGATCGACGGCGGCTTCTTGAGGTCAAGGTCGCGCACCATCGCGACTACCTCAACGAGGCGGCGGGCGATCTTCTCGTCTAGCTCGGGCGCGTGCAGGCGGACGATCTCCAGCTCATGCTCGAGCGATGGGTAGTCGATCCAGAGGTAGAGACAGCGGCGCTTGAGCGCTTCTGTCAGCTCACGCGAGTTGTTTGAGGTAAGCAGCACCAGTGGCATCGTGCTCGCTTCGATTCGCCCCAGCTCGGGGATTGAGATCTGAAAGTCAGAGAGCAGCTCCAGCAACATCGCTTCGAACTCTTGGTCGGTTTTGTCGATCTCGTCGATCAGCAGCACGACCGGATCGGGCGATGAGATTGCCGTCATCAGTGGTCGCTCGAGCAGGAAATCCTCGCCGAAGATGTCGTCCTGCACCTCTTGCCAGCCGGTGTCCTGCGCTTCGGCTTGAATCCGCAGCAGCTGCTTGCGGTAGTTCCACTCGTAGAGCGCCTTCGCTTCGTCGAGCCCTTCGTAGCACTGCAGCCGCACCAGCTCGCGGCCGAGCGTCTCGGCCAGCGACTTGGCCAGCTGTGTCTTGCCGACGCCGGCAGGACCTTCAACTAGGATCGGTTTGCCAAGCTTGATCGCGAGAAAGGCGACCAGCGCCGTAGCCTCGTCGGGCAGGTAGCCGACATCGATCAGGCCGGAGTTGACTTCTTCTGGGCGGTCGGGGGTAGCGGGCATCTTCTGCGGATAATAGGTTGCGCGGCCGTGAAGCCCTGCAGCGCGCTAATCGCTCTTCGGCTGCTCGCTTTGGTCTTCGAACGAAAGTTGGCCCTCTAGCGGCGGCTTCGGCGTAGCAGTCGACTTGGCCAAAGGGACCGTGCTGACGACTGAGTTGGGGTCGCCCTCGAGCGTTGGGCTGTGCGGGTCGTCGCCGTCGAGTAGTGGCTCAGGGCGTTGGTGGGCGCGGAGCTGCCAGCCGGCGTAGGCAATCACGGCGCCAAGAAGGAAGGCTACGAAGATGCCCCAGTTGACGCCAACTTCGCCCCATGAAGGGCTGCCGATCGGCCTTAAGACGCCGGAGTCGTTACCGCTCGGGCGGTCGAGCTGGCGGTAGAAGATCAGGAACATCACCCACGCCCCAGCCGCCATCAGCACGATCCCGTCGCCGCCGGGAAGGTGGAAGGCGCGACGGTCAGCTCGCGCAGCGCAGAGCGCAATCACGCCGAGCGCGACAAGCAGAACGGAGGCCTCAACAAAGCCCCAAGACTGAAAGGCGTTGAAGGAGTCGCTCAGCTCAGTTGGTGGCTGGCCGGGGCGCGTGACGAAGCCGCCCTGCTGGTACCAAGGCAGCAGCATCGAAATCAGCAAACCGACTGCCGCCGCGACCGCCAGCTTCTGTTCGCTGTAAAGCGTCTGCCAGGCGCCGCGCGGCCGCGCCGCGACGGTACTCACGCCGTCGCGCCGGCTGCTACCCGCATTCGCTCTAGCAGCAGCTCACTATCGGCGTCGCTGATCGTCCGTAACTGGCCTTGAAAAGCAAGCTTCCAATGCTCGGCGGGCCACTTCGCGATGTGCTCGAGATCGTCCTTGACGCTCTCGGCGGGAACCCAATCCGCTTCGCCCAGAATTAATTCAGGCTCAGTCTCACGTCGCCAGGGGTAAGGGTCGGGGCTTCCCGGCTTGCCTGGCCAGACCGGCTCACGGTCTTCAAACAGGTCGGAAGTGATGATCACCGAGCCGCCAAAAGCCATCACTTTTGTCAGGTAGAAGATGATGCGGTCGCCGATTTCCATCGTTAGCGCCTGCTTGCGCCGCCGTTCTTTAAAACCGATCAGCTTGAAGCCAAGCTCGTGGGTGACGGCGAAGTTGTCGACCGAGCCGGTCAAGATCCAAGTGGCTGGGGCTTCGGACACAAGTCAATTGTAAGGGTCGCCCAACGGAAGCCGCGCTCAGCGTGGAGCCGCGGCCGGCGCTGTCGTGCCAAGGCGCGCGTAAAGGTAATCGCTAAATCGCTTCGTCATCACGCAGTAGGGCCCTGGATCTGGCCAGTTTTTGAAGTCGTTCAGTACGGCATCTGGGCCGCTCTTCTGCCTCAGCGCGGTAGTTTCGCGTTGGCGGTCGGCGGTCATCACGTCGCAGAGGCCACGGAGGAAATCGCGCAGCAGCTCGTGGTAACCAACAGTTGAGAGCGAGCCGGGCTCGTAATACGACCAAGAGCCGCTGTTCGAGAAGGGAAGTTCGTAACGGCCGCGGGTCTGGCCTTCGAGCCAAAGCCTGCGAGCCGTCTTGTCGCCACTTAAGTCGGCTAGGTCATGGAGCCCGCGCAGCGCCTGGTAGAACTGGTTGTAGATCCGTTGCCCTGGCGCGTAGGAGTAGCCGAGGTAATGCGATCCGTGCTCCAGCTTCAAGCGCACGCCGCTCGGTGGCCGGGTGCGGAAGATGCCAATGCCACGCTTCGCAAGCGTCATCAGCTGAGCGTCCTTTAAGCGATCCGAGCTTCGCGCCAGCGCCTGTATCGCCGTGCCTTGGGCCATTCCGCTAACCCAAGGCGGCCTGCCGCCGCCGAACTGGAAGAGGTACTCCCAGGCAGCTCCGCCAGCGCGGCTTGAGGCCAGCTCGCTGACCTCTCTGGCCAGCCTGCGTAGTTCCGAAGTTTTGCTTTTGGTCGCCCAGAGCGCGTTCATGTAGCCGAACGTGCCGAGCCACTGGATCTGCAGCCCTTGGCCGGGGTAGGCCTGCCAGACCAGTTCGCTGCCGGAAAAACTAACGCGCTGGCCGTAGCCGAGCGAGGAGCCGTTAGTCCACCACTGCGAGTTGCGGCGCAGCGTCTCGGTTAGTGCAGGAAGCCGCGAAGCGGTTACCAACCCGCCCTTAGCCATGCGGTCGAAGTTTGCGATTACGGCGCGCAGCTCGCTGCGACGCTGGCCGCTCAGCCCTTTAGCGGCGTTGCGTGCGCTGCTCAGCGCAGCGTCGTAGTCGGAGCGCTCGGTGGCGCTGATTGCGCCGACGGAGGCCAGCCGGGCGATCGCCTCGTTGAGGTTCGCCGACGACGCGGTCTGCGCCGGGAGTGTCGCTGCCGAGGCGACGGCGATCGAGCGGCCAGGGTACGGGGGGAGCTGACTGCTAAGGCCGGCTGGAATCAGCGGATTTTCGCGCACCGTGACGCGGCCGCTCTGGTCGAGGACGAGAATCGTCGCGCCGTTGGCACTCGCCGCGCCACTAAGGGCGAGCGTGACGAGCGCCGACGCAACGCATAAAAAAGGCCTACGGCGCACATAGAGAAGGCTAGAGAGAACGCGTCGGCGCGGTCGCAGTAAGCCTTGCAGCCGTGCTGCTGATCGGATACGGAGCTGGGCTCGTCTTCTCGCTCAAGACGCACCGCCGCATCTTTAATCCGGAGCCGGGCGACCTGGAGGCGATCGGTGAGTCATGGAGTGTCAAGAAGTCGGTGATTGCGCTGGCGATTGCCGGTATCGCGGTTGCGGCAATGTCGGAGATTCTCGTCGGCTCGATCGAAGAGACCGCCAGCAAGCTGGAGATCAGCGAGTTCTTCATTGGAGCGATCATCGTCGCGATCGTCGGCAACGCTGCTGAGCACTGGGTCGCGGTGCTCGCTGCACGCAAGGATCAGATGAACCTTGCGGTCAACATCTCGATCGGTTCGAGCGCCCAGATTGCGCTCTTTGTCGCGCCCGTCTTGATCCTCGCCTCGCACCTGATCGGCCCACACCCGATGGCGCTGGTTTTCAACGGCTTTGAGCTCGCTGCATTGATCCTCTCGGCGCTGCTCGCCAGCCAAGTGACTCAGGACGGCCGTTCGAACTGGTTTGAAGGGCTTCAGCTACTAGCCGTCTACGTGATCATCGCTTTCTCGTTCTTGCTTGCCTGAACGGGGCGACTAAATCCGTCATGATCGCTGAGCGTGCGACTCGATTCGATAACCCCCGGCGACATCGTTCGCGTCTCAATCCGCGGACGCGTCTTCCATGCCGTCGTGCGCGGCAGCGATCCTGGCGGACTTCAGATCGAACCGATTGAGCGCGGCATCACTCAGCGCCACGCGAAGGCGCGCGACATCGTCGAGCATTGGTCGAAGGGTGGCCGCCCGCGCGCCGCTGGCGCCCGCGCCGTCAACCCTGAGCAGCGCTCACTCGACGACTTGCTCGACCGCTGAGCCGCGCCGCCAGGCGACGCTCGTCATACTATTGGGCGTGTCTGAACGCAAGACCGACGAGGCCGTCGCCGAAGCGGTACCGCTTACCGCGACGCGCGCTTCAACAAATACTGGCGGCGGTCCGGGCGGCAGCGATCCTCTCGTCGGCGAGCTGCGCCGCGCCGGCCTTTTGCCGCTGCTGGTGCTCCACCTTCTGTCAGCGGGAGCCTCCTACGGCAACGCCTTGATCGAAGGGATCAGCATCTCGACCGGAGGACTAATCAGCGTCAACCCGAACACGATGTACCCGCTTTTGCGCGCGCTCGAGGAGAACGAGTTTGTGACCGGCGAGTGGGAGCACCCTGAGCGCCGCTCGCGCCGTTTCTACGCGATCACCGAGCAGGGCGAACTCGAGCGTCAGCGGCTCGTCGCCGAGATTAAGCCGCGCCTTGAGGAGGTTGCCTCGGCGCTTGAGCTGCTGCGCCGAGTGCTCTAGTGAGCACGGCCTCCGCGAAGACGATCATCAGCGGCGTTGCGCTGACTGCGGCGCAAGCTCTTTGGTACGACCGCGAGTCTTGGCCGCTTTTCATCGATGGCTTGCGCTCGGTCGTCAGTGTCTCTGGTGAGCCGCCCTTGGTTGGATCGAGTGTCGTCTGGCAGTCAACCCCGGCTGGGCGTGGTGAGGTCCGTGAAACGGTGCTTAATTACGAGCCTGGAGTGGGGCAGGAGCTAGAGGTCGAAGATCGCGCCATTGCGGCTCGTCAGCGCGTGCATTTTTTAGTCGTCGATGGGCAGCTGAGAGTCCAGCTCGAACTTGACTACCGGCTAAAGAGCTCAAATCCGTTCCGAGCCGTCACCGATTGGCTCTTTATTCGCCGCGCGCAAAGTGAGTCGCTGCAGCGGACGCTGACCGCCTTCCGGCTCGAGCTCGAAGCTCAACGCGAAGCAGCTGCTGCGCGCTAGCGCGCGATCGCGGCGCGCGCCCGTAGCGCCGCTTCGAGCCGCAGCAGGCTCTCTTCGAGCGCGGCGATCTGTTCAGCGCTGAGCCCCCCGATCAGCGCCGTCTGCGCCGCATCGGCGCACTTTTCCGTGGCCTCAGCTAGCAGCGCAATACGCTCGTCAAGATCGCCCTGGCCGGCCCAGCTTGCCAGTTCGGCGACTGCGGCACGGAGCGCGCAGTCGAGCTGGAATGCCGCTTCGCGCCAGCGGCTAGCGTCAACGTCGGCTCTCGCTCGGAGCGTCAGTTCCTCACAGGCGAGAATCACGTCGCGCCCGCTAAGCACAGCCGCTAGGCGCTCCTGCGGGCTGAGGACGGCTTCGCGGCGCTGCCTGCCAGCGCCAAGCACCACCTCAACCGCCGAACTCCAGCGGCCGCTTGCGACCTCCTCGCCGGCTCCAACCCCAACCCGCAGCACCAGTGCCTGGCCGGGTGCGACTGCGTGTGCGGCAGGGTCGGCGGCAGCAATTCGTTGCCGCTGGAGGACGGAGTTGACGACCGCGAGCCCAGCTAGCGCTTCGGATTCGTAATCGGCGCCGCGCAGCCAGGCCGCCGGATCTCCTTCGAGCGGGCGAGCGTCGATCAGTGTCGCGCGGCCGATTTCGACCGCTGTCGCTTCAGGGTTTGGACTGGCTGTGCGAGCGCGGCGGCGGAAGCGTTTGCGACGCTCGGCGCCGAGCGTCGCGATCACAAGCACGTGGCTCGGCTCGCCGGCATGTCCGCGGACGATGTAGCGGCCGTCGGCCGGGCCAAGCGGCCAGGGCGCTTCGACTTGAACAAACCGGAAGTTAAGTGGCTCGGGCAGGGACCAGCGAAGCTACCACCACGCGGCGCGTCGCAACAGCCCGCACAGCGGTACCGTGGAGCTTTAAGCGAGCAGCATGGGAGCCAGAAATGACCGACGAAACTGACGACGGACTAAAAGACCGACTGACACGCGGAAGCGAGGACGCAATTGGACGCCTCGCTCAGGAGCTGCTCGAGAACCCCCTCGTCAGTGGCGCGATTGGACGTGCCTTCGAGGCTCGTGAGCGAGCAACTCAGGCTCAAGAAGTGGCAATGGGGGCGCTCAACCTGCCTTCGGCCGCCGATCTTGAGCGACTCACGCGCCGTGTGCGCTCGGTTGCTCAGCGGCTCGAAGGGATCGAGGATTCAGTCGATCGCCTCGACGAGCGCTTCAACAAGAACTCCCAGATCTCGCTCGACGAGCGGCTCGCCGCGATCGACGAACGGCTGGCGGCAATTGAACTTTCGTTGCTCGCCGCCAAAAGCGCTTAGACGATTTAGCCGCTAGCCAGCAGCGCTGCCAGGCCGGCGCGGCCTAGCCGCTCGGTAGCGCGCTCGAGCGCGATTCCCTCAAGCCTCGCGCCGGCCCCAGCGGAGGCGTCGCTAACCATCAGCAGCACGGCAAAGCGGATCGATCGCAGCTTCGCAACGGCTAGCAGTGCCGCAGCCTCCATCTCAACGGCCAGAGCCCCCGACGCCTTCCAACGCGCGGTTCGCTCAGGGCCGCGCTCGTAGAAGAGGTCGGCACTAACGACTAGGCCGCTGTGGTCGGCCTGCGCTGCCAGCAGCTCCGTCATCTGTCGGTCAGGAATTAGCGCTGCCTCGCCGATTAGCGCCCGGCTGGTCCCGTCGGCGCCGCTGAGGTGATCGGCGCAGATCAGCTGCCCAAGCTCCAAAGCTTCGCTGAGCGCGCCGCAGGAGCCAATTCGAATCGCCCGCTCCAAACCGAGGTCGCAGAGCTCTTCGAGCACGATCGCCGCGCTTGGTCCGCCGATCCCATGGCTCATGATCGTCAGCGGTTCTCCATCTTCGGCGATCCCGCTGTAGCCCCAGAGACCCCGGTTGTGGTTGAACATCTTTGGCTCGCTGGTAAGTAGCTGCGCCAGCGCAAGGGCTCGGCCGGGATCGCCGGTAAGCAGCGCGCGCGGCGCGAGTGGGGCAGTTGGATGGACGTGGCGTGGCTCAGCAGAGATGACCGAGCGAGAGTATTGTGAAGTTATGGCCAAAGATCAGAAGAAGTCTTCAAAGAGCAAAAATAAGAAGCGCAGCTCACGCGGCGATCAGGTTCGCTCCGCCGTTGATCAGGCGTTTCAGACCGCCGGAGCGCAGCTGCGCCCGGATCGCGCTGCCGACATCGCCGACGAGCTAGCTGCTGCAGCGCAGCGAGTCCGCGACGCTGTTGGAGACGCGCTGCCGCCGACTACCGAAGATTTGAAGCGGCTTGAGGATCGACTCGCCGTGATCGAACGACGGATCGGCGCGCTGGAGCGCTCGACGCCGGCCGGATCGCGAGGCACAGCGGCGAAGAAGCCTGCCGCCGCTCCACGCAAGAAGGCCGCTCCACGCAAGAAGGCGGCGCCACCTAAGCCAGCGAGCTGATGGCGGTTCAGTTCGACTCAACTGAGCAATTCCGCGCCGTCATCGACAGCGTGATGACGCTGATGAGCGAAGACCCCGAGATCGGGCCGAAGCTTCGCGACGCCGACGTGCCACAGCGCTATGAGTTCGATGACATGGACCTAGTAGTCAACGCTCGCGCCGCGCGCGAAGGTGAGCACGGCAACCTCTACTGGGAGTGGAGCGACGAGGTTGACTGGGAGCCGAAAGTCAAACTGACGATGAGCTCCGAGGTAGCCAATCGCTACTTCCAAGGCAAAGAGAACGTGCCGGTTGCAATCGCGCGCAGGCGGATCAAGGCTGGCGGCGACGTAAAGTCGGCGCTTGAGCTGATCCCAATCACAAAGCCGGTCTACGGGCTTTACCGCTCGATGCTCGAAGCTGACTATCCGCAGCTCGTAATCAAATAGCCGTTCGGTCGGTCGCGCAATGGACGACGAGCTAAGCAGCGAAGAGCAGAGCGGCGTCAGTGAGAGGCTCGCAGGCGCCGAGGCTGCCGAGCGAGCCGGTGTTTCGCTCTCAACACTGCGCCGCTGGGTCGCGCTTGGGCTCTTCCCCAAGCACGACGTAGGCCAAGGTTGGGGGGCGAGCGCGATCGCTCAGGCTCGCTCGCTGGTCAAGCTGCGTGAGCGTGGCTACTCGATCGAACAGCTCCAGGAGGCGGTCGATCAGGGGCGCATCGTCGGCTACGGCGATGAACTGGTCGCCGAAATGGTTGGCGAACGGTTCACGCTCAAGCAGGCAGCGAAAGCGAGCGGCCTGAAGGCCGAAGTGATCGCAGAGCTGATCGCCGCAACCGGGCTGCCCTCGGGCGCGCTCGATGACCTTGGAAGCGAGGACGTGGAGATCTTCAAACACTTCGCGACCGCCATTGAATCGGGCTTCCCGCGTGACGCGTTGCTGCAGACGGTCCGCGTTTACGGTCAGGCGGCCTCGAAGATCGCCGACGCCGAGGTTCGACTCGTCCACCTCCACGTTCACGAGCCGCTGCTGCGGAAGGGTGTTTCGAGCGAGCAGATCACCGATCAAATGGGCACGATCACCGGGGAGCTGCTGCCGCTCTTCTCGCCGGTGATCGATCACCTCCACCGCCGCTTCCTCAACCACTTTGTTGAGCAGGACATCGTCGGCCACATGGAGAATGAACCCGGCGGCGAGATCGGCCAGGTCCGCGTCGCGATCGCCTTCGCCGATCTCGCCGGTTACACGCAGCTGACGGAGGAGGTCGGCGACGAGGAGGCGGCGGGAATCGTCGAGCGCTTCGTAGCCAACGTCAATCAGTCGCTGCCCGACGAGGCAAGGATTTTGAAGACGATCGGTGACGAGGTGATGATCGTCTCCCCCGACGCAGGCTCACTGATCGATTGGGCGGTTGGTTTTCAGATCCTCAGCAATGAGCGGCCGCTGCCTCGAATTGGAATCCACTCTGGCAACGTGGTCTTTCGCGACGGCGACTACTTCGGGCGCGAGGTAAACCTCGCTGCCCGCGTTGCCGCGCGCGCAGCGGCTGGAGAGGTTCTTGTCACTTGGCCGGTGGTCGAGATGGCGGGAAAGCATCTTCAGTTCGAGCGGATTGGCGAAGTGAAACTGAAGGGCTTCAGCCACGCGACCGAGCTTTTCTTGGCCGACCCCGCGGGCGAGAATTAATGTCGTCCGTCCCGACAGACCAACTGCTCGAGCGGGTTCGCGACGGTGGCCTGCTTGAACCTGGCCAGGCGGTCATCGTCTGCCTCTCCGGCGGCCGCGATTCGGTCTGCCTGCTGGACATCGCAGTCGAACTCTGTGGCAGCGAAAACGTGGCTGCGCTGCACGTCAATTATGGCCTGCGCGAGCAAGCTGAAGATGATCAAGAGCTCTGCCGCGAGCTCTGCCAGCAGCTCGGCGTCGAGCTCACCGTTGAGGCCGCGAGCGCTCCGCGCGAAGGCAACGTTCAGGCCTGGGCGCGCGACGTGCGCTACGGACTCGGCGCGCAGCTCGCCAGCACCGCCGGCGCGCAGCTTGCTGCCGGTCACACCGCAAGCGACCAAGTTGAGACCGTGCTCTACCGCCTCGCTGCCTCACCGGGCCGCCGCTCGCTCGTTGGCATGCCCGACCAGCGCGGCATTTTAATCCGGCCGCTGCTGCGAGCTCGCTTCACGCGCGAGCAGACTGCAGAGTGGTGCCGCGCCCGCGGCCTGCGCTGGTGCGAAGACGCCAGCAACGAGACCGATAAGTACGCCCGTGGCCGGATCCGCGGGCAAGTTCTGCCGGCGCTGCGCAGCGTCCATCCAGCAACCGACGAAAACATTCTCCAAAGCGCCGAGCTACTCCGCGATGAGGCCGAGGTGCTGGAGATCGTCGTCGACACGGCGCTTGCTGGAAAGAGTGAGATTTCGACCGAGCATCTCGCTGCGCTGCCGCCAGCCCTCGCGCGGCTGGTAGTGCGGCGTCTGGCTGAGGACGCGACAGGCTCGCTCTGCCCTCAGGCCGCTGCACGGATCGACGAGCTTGTCGAACTGGGCGCTGGCGGCAGCGGCTCGGCGGCGCTCGACGTCGGTAGCGGCGCTCGCGCCGTGATCAAGGACGGCACGCTCAGCTTTGAGCACTCACCCCAGCGCACGGCTCGCCGGCCGATCGAAGGGTAACCTCCGCGGCGATGAGTGACGACCCGCCGATCGGTGAAATTCTCGTTCAGCCCGACCAGCTGAAGGAGCGTGTGCGAGCGCTCGGCGTGCAGATCAGCGCCGACTACGAAGGGCGCGACCTGCTGCTGGTCGGCGTGCTTAAGGGAGCGACCTTCTTTCTTGCTGACCTGATGCGCAACATCACGGCGCCTTGTGAGCTCGATTTCATGGCGCTCGCCTCATATGGCTCGCAGACCGATTCCAGCGGCGTAGTTCGAATCCTCAAGGACCTCGATGCGCCGATCGAAGGACGCGACGTGCTGATCGTCGAGGACATTGTCGACTCCGGGCTGACGCTGCAATACCTGCTGCGTAACTTGGGCGCCCGCGACCCGGCATCACTTGAGGTTTGCTCGCTGCTGACGAAGCCCGAGCGACGCAAGGCCGACGTGCCGATCAAGTACGTCGGTTTCGAAATCCCTAACCGCTTCGCGATTGGTTATGGCCTCGATCACGCCGAGCGCTGGCGCAATCTGCCCTACGTTGCCTCGTTGCTGCGGCCGGAGAGCGGTTCCTAGCCCCGTCAACGGCTGTTACTCTGAAGGATCTGTCCCATCAGCGTAATCCAACAGCTATCTACGTAACGTACCCCACTCAATGAGCCGTTTCTTCAAGAGCGCAGCCTTCCCAATCCTGATCGTGATCGTGCTCGCGTTCTTCGCGCAGCGCTTGATCACCGGCGGGCAGAAAGAGAAGGCTCCTACCTACAGCGAGTTCATTGCGCAGCTCTCTGCCGGTGACCTCAAGACGGTCGACCTGAAGACGAAGAACAACACCGTTGTCGTTGTCCCCCGCAGCGGCAAAGAGTACGAAACCGGCTTCACGACCGCTGGCGCCGACAAGCTTGAAGCACAGCTGCAGAGCGCTGAGGACCAAGGCAAGCTCTCAGGCGGCTACAACATTCAGAGCAGCAAAACGAGCGGTTGGCTCTCGCTGCTGACCTACGTACTGCCGTTCCTGATCTTCATCGGCTTCTGGATCTTCCTGATGAACCAGATGCAAGGCGGCGGCTCGAAGGTGATGTCGTTCGGCAAGTCGAAGGCCAAGCGGATGACGGCCGACTCGCCGAAGATCAGCTTCCGTGACGTCGCCGGTGTTGACGAGGCAGTCGAAGAGCTGCACGAGATCAAAGAGTTCCTCGAGAACCCGAAGAAGTTCCAAGCGCTCGGAGCGCGGATTCCAAAGGGTGTGCTGCTCTTTGGCCCTCCAGGCACCGGCAAGACGCTGTTGGCCCGCGCCGTCGCTGGCGAAGCTGGCGTTCCCTTCTTTTCAATCTCGGGCTCCGACTTCGTCGAGATGTTCGTCGGCGTCGGCGCCAGCCGTGTGCGAGACCTCTTCGAGCAGGCGAAGCAGAACTCGCCCTGCATCATCTTCATTGACGAGATCGACGCCGTCGGACGCCACCGTGGCGCCGGCATGGGCGGCGGTCACGACGAGCGCGAGCAGACGCTCAACCAGCTTCTCGTTGAGATGGACGGCTTCACGATGACCGACAACGTGATTCTGATCGCCGCCACTAACCGCCCTGACATTCTTGACCCGGCGCTGCTGCGCCCAGGCCGCTTCGACAGGCAGATCGTCGTTGACCGCCCCGATCGCAAGGGCCGCGCGCGGATCCTTGACGTTCACACCCGTGGCAAGCCGCTGGCGAAGGAGATCGACACCGACACGCTCGCTGGTCAGACGCCCGGTTTCACCGGCGCCGACCTCGCCAACCTCGTCAATGAGGCGGCGCTGCTGGCGGCCCGCCACGGCAAGCGCGAAGTAACTCAGGTTGAGCTTGAAGAGGGAATCATGCGCGTGATCGCAGGCCCCGAAAAGAAGACGCGCGTGATGAGCGACAAGGAACGGCTCGTCACTGCCTTCCACGAGATGGGTCACGCAATCGTCGGCCACTACCTCGAGTTCTCCGACCCAGTCCACAAGATCTCAATCGTCAGCCGTGGCCAAGCGCTCGGCTACACAATCTCAATGCCGCAAGAGGATCGTTTCCTCACGACCCGCGCTGAGCTGCTCGATTCGATGGCGATGACGCTCGGTGGTCGCGCTGCAGAGGAGATCGTCTTCAGCGAGATCACGACCGGCGCTTCGAACGACATTGAGAAGGTCACAGCGACCGCGAAGCAGATGGTGATGCGCTTCGGGATGAGCGATCGGCTCGGCCCGCGCGTCTTTGGCCGCGATCAAGGGCAGCCTTTCCTCGGTCGTGAGTTCTCATCGGAACCGGATTACTCGGATGAAATCGCACGCGAAATCGACGACGAAATCCGCCGCATCATCGAGTCGGCACACCAGCGCGCTAGGGACATGCTGACCGAGCATCGCGAGGTGCTCGAAACAACTTCACGGATTCTGCTCAAG
The DNA here is from genome assembly GCA_016462245.1 of Solirubrobacteraceae bacterium. Taxonomy (GTDB): domain Bacteria; phylum Actinomycetota; class Thermoleophilia; order Solirubrobacterales; family Solirubrobacteraceae; genus F1-60-MAGs163. The sequence continues at coordinate 23,542 of JAEMTR010000001.1, read as the reverse complement.
CGTGAGACGATCGAGCGCAATGAATTCCTTGCGCTGCTCGACGGCAAGAGCGAAGAAGACGTCTTCGGCCCCGACGACGCTCCGGCGCCGCCGACCGACGACACGCCTGAAGGCGCGACAGAGGCCGAGCGCGTCACGCCGCGGCCAACGACGCTGCCTGGCCTTGCCGGCGGAACACTTGAGGCCCGCGGTCTCGATCTGCCTGAGAAGCCTGAACCGGCCTGAGCCGCCGCGCGCGCGGACAGCCCGATGAGCGCTGGCTGGAAGGTGATGGGCATCTGTAACGCGACGCCTGACTCGTTCTCCGACGGTGGACTGCTGCCGACCGCCGAGGCCGCGATCGCGCACAGTCTTGATCTGGCCG
>JAEMTR010000001.1:17095-23078 GCA_016462245.1 Solirubrobacteraceae bacterium | reverse complement strand
GGTGGACTGCTGCCGACCGCCGAGGCCGCGATCGCGCACAGTCTTGATCTGGCCGAGCAGGGCGCGGCGATCATCGATGTAGGCGGCGAGTCAACTCGCCCCGGCGCCGAACCGGTCGACGAAGCCGAGGAGCTGCGCCGCGTGATTCCTGTGATCGAGGGGATCGCGGCCGCGGCGCCGCAGCTGCAGATCAGCGTCGACACGATGAAGCTCGCTGTCGCAGAGGCTGCACTCGAGGCCGGTGCCAGCTACGTCAACGACGTCAGCGCTTTTACGCTCGAGCCACAGATGGCGCAGCTCGTTGCCGAGGCTGGCTGCGACTGTTGCCTGATGCACATGCTCGGCTCGCCGCAGACGATGCAGGACGACCCGCATTACGACGACGTTGTCGGTGAGGTCTGCGCGTTCTTAAGCGATCGTGCCAAGCTGGCTATCGCGGCGGGGATCAAGCGTGAGCGAATCTTCCTTGACCCTGGGATCGGTTTTGGCAAGACGCTCGATCACAACCTCGACCTGCTCGCCAACCTTGGAGCAGTTGCGGCGCTCGGTTTTCCAGTCGTCATAGGCCTCTCGCGCAAGCGTTTCCTCGGCGAATTGACCGGCGCCGCGCGGCCCGACCAACGAGTTGCAGCAACTGTCGCGGCCAACGTGTTGGCATTTGAGCGTGGCGCCAGCGTTTTTCGCGTTCACGACGTGCGAGCAACGGTCGACGGCCTAAAGCTCGCTAGTGCTACGTTGGCGCGCGATGGATGCTGACGAAGAGCACGAGGAGAACGAGGAGTTCGACGAGGAATTCGGCGAGCGCAGCACTGAGCTGGCCGCCACCAGCATTGAAGTAACCGGCCTCTCGCTCTACACCCATCATGGTGTTAGCGACGCCGAGCAGGAGATCGGCCAGCGGCTTGTATTCGACCTTCGCTTCGACGTCGGCGCCTGCGACGCGACCGTCACAGACCGGGTTGAGGACACCGTTGACTACGGCCGCGTCTGCGAGTTCATCGCGCTCGTCGCCCAGCGGCGCTCATACCGCACGCTTGAGGCGCTCTGCACCGAGGTCGCCAACCAGCTGCTAGATGAATTTGACGCGCGTGAGGTTTGGGTCAAAGCGACCAAGCCGGAGCCGCCGATCGCGCTCGCCGTCGAATCGGTCTCGGTTGAGGTCTGGCAGAGCGCCGCCGGTCGATGAGCAGCCGGTTTGAATTGGCAACGGCGGTCGAGCCTCTAGGAGGCGGCCGCTTCAGCGCGCTCTGCGACGTTGACTGGTCGGCTCCGCGCGGGCCCAACGGCGGCTACTTGGCGGCGATCATGGTTCGTGCAATGTCGGCCGAGCTTGGCGACGACGAGCGCGAGGCGCGCTCGATCACGCTCCATTACCTCAGCCCGCCGGTCGCCGGCCCGATGCAGATTGAGGTCAAGGTCGAGCGCTCAGGGCGGACGCTAACGACGCTCAGCGCGCGACTTGAGCAGGACGGCAAGTGTTGCCTTCTAGCGATCGGCGCCTTCGCGGGCCAGTTCTCCGACAAGCGCCCGTTCGCCGCGCAAATGCCGAAGGCGCCGGCCGCTGACCAGATCGAGCCGATCCCAGTTGTTGAACAGATGCCACCGATCGCTCACCAGGTTGAGATGCGGCCAGCGCTCGGCGCGCTGCCCTTTAGCGGCTCCGACGAGGCGATCAGCGGCGGCTGGATGCGGCTCTACGAGCCGCAGCGGCTCGATTCGGCGGCGCTCGCGCTCTACTGCGACGCCTGGCTGCCGGCCGTCTTCACGCGCCTGACCGCGCCGGTCGGCGCGCCAACCGTTGACCTCACAATCCACTTCCGCGACCCGCAGGCCGCGCTTGAGATCGACCCTGCCGAGTCGGTTCTGGGAGTCTTCCGCTGCAGCACGGCAATCGAAGGCTTCGTTGAAGAAGATGGCGAGATCTGGTCGGCCGACGGCAGGCTGCTGGCTCAAAGCCGTCAGCTTGCGTTGCTCGTCGAGCCGAAGTAACTATGGCCGGCTCGCAGATTGGATACCTCGGCCTCGGTTCCAACGTCGGTGGTCGTCGCGAGAATCTGCAGGCCGCCGTAGACGCGATGCCTGCCCGCGGCATCTCCGTGCTGGCCTCCTCGTCGACCTATGACACCGAGCCGGTTGGCCTCGTGCTCGACCAGCCCTCGTTCCTCAACGCCTGCGTTCAGATAAGCACCGAGCTGGAGCCCGAGCAGCTGCTCGACGCCTGCAAAGAGATCGAGGCAGCGCTCGGCCGCGACCTTGAGGGAGGCGTCCGCCACGGACCGCGCCCGATCGACGTTGACCTCTTGCTGCTTGGCGATCTCGTCTATGAGAGCGAGCGGCTGAGCTTGCCGCACGTTGAAACAACTTCACGCCGCTTCGTCTTGATCCCACTGCTGGAACTCGATTTCGATCTGCGCGCGCCCGACGGCTCACCGCTCTCAGAGGCGCTCGTTGCACTTGGTTTCGACGAGGGCGTGACGCGCGAAGGCGCGGCTCTTGCCGTTCCACAGCAGTAACTTCTTAGAGGCTGTCAGACTGCGCTAGCGATGTTGATCAACTCCCCGCTCGCGGCCCTCGGTGCCAACCCACTGGCGATCGGTGGAGTCGTCGTAATCGTCGGCGTATTCCTGCTCGTTGACCTGCTCGTCTTTGCGCGCGGCCGCCAGCCTACGCGCAAAGAGGCAATCGTTTGGAGCATCGGCTGGCTGATCCTCGGACTGTTGGCGACGATCCCCGTGATCCTGCTCTCCAGCACCGCCGACGGCGTCAACTACGTCACCGTTTATCTGATCGAGCGCACACTTTCGCTCGACAACCTCGTCGTCTTCCTGCTGATCTTCGGTTACTTCGCCGTGCCCGCCGCACAGCGTGGGATTTTGCTCTTCTGGGGCATCATCTTGGCGCTGGCGATGCGCGGCGTGGCGATCGTCGTCGGTGTTGAGCTGATCGAGCGCTTCCACATCGTCACCTACATCCTGGGAGCGTTGCTGCTGGTGCTGGCTTGGAGGATGTATAAGGGGGCGGCCGACCACGTAGACCCCGACCATTCACCGCTGGTGCGCTTGATCCGGCGCTTCTACCCGATCGGCGACTACCACGGCTCGCGCTTCTCCACGATCGTCGGTGATCGGAGAGTTTTGACGCCGTTGGCGTTGGCGCTGGTCAGCGTCGTCGCCGCCGATATTGCTTTCGCGCTCGATTCAATCCCCGCAGCCTTCGCGATTACCGAAGACCCGCTCGTGATCTGGGCAGCAAACGGATTCGCGCTGCTCGGCCTGCGCGCTCTCTTCTCTCTGGTTGAGGATCTGATCAAGCGTTTTCGCTACCTCAACCAGACGGTTGCAATTGTGCTCGGTGTTGTCGCGCTGAAGTTGCTGATCCAAGACGTCTATAAAGCTTCGGCGCCGGTCAGCCTGGCAATCGTGATTGGCCTCTTCGCGGCCGGCATAACGCTCTCAGTTATTGCTGACCGTCGCGACGAGGTGGGGCCAAGCGCCAGTTAAGCCGCGTTTGGCAGCAGCGCGGCGGGAATCGTTCCGACCGGCGCGAAGCCGGGCGCTTCGGGGAAGCAGCGCAGCGCGAGATCGGCGCAAGGCCGTCCGGCGAAGATTTCGCTGAAGTCGGCGAAGGTCATCAGCAGTCGCAGGCTGGCGGCGATCTGCAGGTCGGCAGCGTTGAACTGCTCGCCACCCATTACTCCGTCAGCGATCCAACCGTCGATCCGGTCGAGCAGGATTGGCAGCGTGCGGATGTCGTCGGCGTAGCTCTCGTTGGTGGCGCGGTTGGCGCGCATCTCGATCGTTGTAACGCCCGGGGCGATTAGCTTCAGCACCGGCACCGGAACCGGCGGCAACTTCGAGCCGGCGGAGTAGTTGGCCATCACTTCGGGGTGGGCTTTGAAGCTTGGCCACAGAACTCGGCGCACGAGCGGCTGGAGCACCTCGTCGCCCCAAACTTCGGCCGCGATTACAGCCGCGCGGGCAGCTTGATCGGCAGGGAAGAGGGGAGGGTCGGGGGCTAGCTCGTCGAGCCGAGCAAGGATCGCGCGTGAGCCGCTGATCTTCTCGCCATCGATCTTGATCCCAGGCACTGTGCGCGCGCCGAAGAGGAGCTTCATTGCAGCCATGTGCATCGGTGGCGGGAACTCAACTACCGAGTAGGAAAGGCCTTTGATCTGCAGTGCCCGCTCAACCGTGTCACACGGGTGCGAGCCGCCAACGGTGAAAAGTCTGATCTTCATCAGGCTGGACAGTACCCGTTCGTGCGCCGCAAATCCGGCCAGCCCGCTACCGTTGCGGCTATGAGCGTTCCACCAGTGATCCCGACCTCCCGCGATGGCTTCTTTTCGACCCTCTTCGATCTCAGCTTCACGCGCCTTCTCACGACCCGCGTAGTCAAGGGGCTTTACATCCTGCTGATCGTCGTTGTCGGGATCGGGCTCGTCGTGACGATCGTCTCTTCGATCATCACCGGTTCGATCACCGGCGTGCTGATCTCAGTCGTCGTCGGCACGCTCGGCGCGCTGCTGACGATTATCTACGGCCGTATCGTGCTCGAAGTTCTGCTTGCGATCTTCCGCATTCTTGAGACCAACCGTGAGATCGCTTACCTCCAGCGCCAGCAGCTGCTGGCGATCAAGCCGGAGGCCGCTGCAGGCGACGCTTCACAGCAGTTCCCGCCAGCGCCGTAAGCTGGCCCGATGCTGCTCGTAGTTGACGTTGGCAACACGCAGACCCATTTTGGCACCTATCAAGGTGGCGAACTAGTCGAACACTGGCGCTTTGCGACCGTGCGCGACTCAACCGCCGATGAGATCGGCGCTGCGCTGCGCAACCTCGTCGAACTGCGCGGCGTTGATCTGGAGCAGATCGATTCATCGATCGTCTCCTCGACCGTGCCCCAGCTCGGCCCGCAGTGGCTTGAGATGACGGAGCGCTACCTCGGCCACGAGATGCTCGTCGTCGGCCCTGGCTTCAAGACCGGCATGCCGCTTCGTTACGACAACCCGCGTGAGATCGGCGCCGATCGGCTCGTCAACGCCGTCGCTGCCTACGAGCGCACGCAAGGAGCCTGCATCGTCGTTGACTTCGGAACGGCGATCACTTACGACCCCGTCTCGGCTGAGGGCGAATACCTCGGTGGGATCATCAGCCCCGGCGTTGAGATCTCAGTCGAGGCGCTGGCTAGCCGCGCCGCGAAGCTGCCGAAGGTCGACCTTGAGCCGCCGCGCGCGCTGATCGGCAAGTCAACGATCGAAGCGATCCGCTCCGGCGTGATCTACGGCTTTGCGGCGATGGTCGACGGGATCGTTGCGCGGCTGCTCGAAGAGATGGGCGAGGAGACGGCGACAATCGCCACCGGCGGCCTTGCCCACCACATCGTCCCGTTCACAGAGCGGATCGATGAGATCGATGATCTGCTGACGCTTGAAGGCCTGCGGATCCTGTTTGAGCGCAACCAGTGATCGGCTCACTGAAGCTAGGCTTGCGCCGATGACCGCGCCACCTCTAACAGAGCCGTTCACGATTGGCGGCGTTGAAGCCCCCAATCGCGTCGTGCTGGCGCCGCTGGCTGGAATCGGTAACTGGTTCGTCCGGCTCCAAGCCAAACGCTTCGGCGCCGGCCTGACGGTAAGCGAGATGATCTCCAGCTTCGCGATCCACCATCGCAACGAGAAGACGATGCGTGACCTGCTCGTAATTCACCCCGACGAGCGCGAGTACCCAGGCCCGATTGCCTTCCAGCTCTTCGGCCAGGACCCTGAGGTGATGCGCTCCGCAGCCGCAACGGCCGCCGAGCATGGCGCCGACATCATCGACCTCAACATGGGCTGCCCGGTGCCGAAGGTGATGAAGAACGGCGCCGGCGCGGCGCTTATCTCGGACCCTGCCGTCGCAGTTGAGATTGCGCGCGCGGCCGGCGAGGGCAGTGGACTGCCGGTTACCGTCAAGCTCCGCTCTGGCCAGAAGAACGGTGAGGCCGACGG
>JAEMTR010000001.1:0-16995 GCA_016462245.1 Solirubrobacteraceae bacterium | reverse complement strand
GACTGCCGGTTACCGTCAAGCTCCGCTCTGGCCAGAAGAACGGTGAGGCCGACGGCTACCAGCTCGCGCTGCGGCTCGTTGATGAGGCCGGCGTCGCGGCGATCGCTTTCCATCCCCGCTCGGCGCAGGTCAAGCACAAGGGATCGCCCGATTACGAACTGGCAGCCAAGTTGGTCGAGGAACTTCCGGTGCCGGTGATTCTCTCCGGCGGAATGAGCGACACCGAGGCGACGCTGGCAGCGCGCGAGCAGACCGGCGCTGCGGCCGTGATGCTGGCCCGCGGCGCGCTCGGCAACCCGTGGCTCTTTGAGCGCGTACTTGGCCTGCGCGCCGATCCTCCGACCCGCGACGAGATCATCGGTGAGCTTGGCTGGATCATCGATCGTGCCAGCGAGCATCTCGGCGAAGAGCGCGCCGCCCGCTACCTGCGGACCTTCTATCCGTGGTACCTCGAGCAGCTAGAGCTCGACAAGCCAACTTTGATCGCTTTTCAGCAGAGCGAGTCGATCGATCAGGTCCGCTCGATGCTGGCTGAGCTCGAACCGTTGACCAGCGCCGCGTAGTCACCGCTAGCGCCCATAATCGAGCTGTGCGAACGCTCGCTATACTGCCCGCTTCGCTCGCGCCTAAGCCGTTCCAATCGCACAATTGGCGCTGGCCACAACTCCGAAAAGTGAATTCTGATGACTAAAGAAGTGATTCTCACCCCAGCTGGCCTTAAGCGCCTGCAGAAGGAACTTGAAACGTTGCAGACCGATCGACGCCGCGAGGTTGCCGAGCGGATCCGTGACGCGCGCGAATTCGGTGAAATCGCTGAGAACTCCGAGTACGACGACGCCAAGAACGAGCAGTCGATGCTCGAGGCGCGGATCGCGCAGCTCGAAGAGCGGCTCCGCGACGCGCAGGTGATCGACAAGAAGAAGATCTCGACCGACGTGGTTCAAGTCGGTAACGCGGTCCATCTCAAGGACGAGAAGACCGGCAAGACGCAGAAGTTCACGATCGTCGGTTCAGCTGAAGCAAACCCGGCCGAAATGATGCTTTCGAACGAGTCTCCGGTTGGCCGCGCGCTGATCGGGCAGAAGCGCAATGCGGTCGTTTCAGTACCCGTTCCCAAGGGCGCTGCGCGCAAGCTGAAGATCACGAAGATCGACGTCGGTCTCTAAACCGTCATGATGGCGCTCTAGTGAGCGACCAACCGACCGATCAACCGAGCGAGCTGCTCGCCGCCCGACGAGCGAAGCTGGATCGAATCCGCGCCCAGGGCGTGGAGCCATTCCCGCACGCCTTCCCCGGCGTGATCGCGATCGCCGATGCTCAGGCCCCATGGCAGCAGCTGGAGGCCGGAGAAGAGCGCGACGATGCCTACCGCATCGCTGGTCGCCTCGCCGCGCGCCGCGGCCAAGGCAAGATGGCCTTCCTCGACATCGTCGACCGCAGCGGCCGGATGCAGGTGCAGGCGCGCGCCGACCTGCTCGGCGAAGAGGCGATGGCGCAACTGGTCGATTTCGACCTCGGCGATCTTGTTGGCATCGACGGAACGATCTTCTCCAGCCGCAGCGGCGAGCTGACGCTGCGCGTGACCGGCTTCACGCTGCTGGCGAAGAGCCTGCGCCCGCCGCCCGATAAGCACCACGGGCTGCAGGACGTCGAAACTCGCTACCGCCGCCGCGAGCTCGACCTGATCGCCAACGAGGAGGCGCGCGAGCTTTTCGTCACGCGCGCCAAGATCGTCTCCGAGCTGCGCCGCTCGCTCGACGAAGACGGCTTCATTGAGGTTGAAACGCCGGTGCTGCAGCCGCTCTACGGAGGAGCTCTGGCGCGGCCGTTCGTGACCCATCACAACACGCTCGATCGCGACCTCTATCTACGGATCGCAACCGAGCTCTACCTCAAGCGCTGCATCGTTGGCGGGCTTGAGCGCGTCTATGAGCTGGGCAAGGACTTCCGCAACGAGGGGCTCTCGACGAAGCACAACCCTGAGTTCACGATGGTCGAGTGGTACGAGGCCTACGCCGACTATGGCGACGCAATGGATCGCGTCGAGCAGATCGTGATTGGGATTGCCTCCGTGATTAATTACGACGGGCCGATCGACTTTTCAGCCCCCTGGCCGCGGATTCCAATGGCGCAGGCGATCAAGGACGCGACCGGGATTGACATCACCGAAGCGACCGAGCGCGACACGCTTGTCGCGGCGATCAGCGCCTCCGAGAAGGTCAAACTTGATGTCGAAGAGCGCGCCTGGCCGACGTTGGTTGATGATCTGCTCAGCAAGTACGTCGAGCCGGCGATCACAAACCCGGTCTTCATTACCGACTACCCGACAGCACTTTCACCTTTCGCCAAGCAGCACCGCAGCGAGCCGGGCTTGGTCGAGCGCTTCGAAGCGTTCTGCGGCGGGATGGAGTTCGCCAACGCCTTCAGCGAGCTCAACGACCCCGACGAGCAGCGCCGCCGCTTTGAGGATCAAGTCCGCCTGGCCGAGGGCGGCGACGAGGAATCGCAGCCTTACGACGAAGTCTTCGTCCAAGCGCTCGAGCAGGGAATGCCGCCAACTGCAGGCGTCGGTTTGGGGATCGATCGGCTCGTGATGTTGATGACAGGGCGCGACTCGATCCGCGAGGTTGTGCTGTTCCCCGCAATGCGCGACTGAGCGTCTTTGCGCCGGCTCGGTGGCGACGGCCCGCTGTTAGAATGGGCTATGCCTGAATCTCTTCTCCGCTCGTTGATCGATCTGCCCGTCAGGGCCGGTAAGTAGGGTAAGAAGCAGAATCAAAGAGACCCAAAAACGACCAGCGTCATAACCCAGACCACCACCTCAACCGACTACCTACCCAGACTCTTAGGAAGGACACGAATTAGATGTTCGAGCGATTTACAGAGCGTGCCCGCCAGGTCGTCGTCCTAGCTCAGGAAGAAGCCCGCACGCTGAAGCACAACTACATCGGCACCGAGCACATCCTGCTCGGCCTGCTGCGCGAAGAGGAAGGGCTCGCCGCGCGCGTGCTCGAGAGCCTCGACATCACGACCGAGCGCGTCCGCGCGCAGGTCGTCCGCATCGTCGGCTCCGGCGAAGAGGTCACCTCCGGTCAGATTCCATTCACGCCGCGCGCCAAGAAGGTGCTCGAGCTTGCTCTGCGCGAGGCGCTCAGCCTCGGCCACAACTACATCGGCACCGAGCACATCCTGCTCGGGCTAGTGCGCGAGAACGAGGGCGTTGCGGCCCGCATCCTGCTCGACTTCGACGCCGATTCGGAGAAGATTCGTAACGAAGTCATTCGCATGCTCTCAGGCCCCGGTGGCCGCCGCCAAGGCAGCACCGGCGAAGGCAGCTCCGGCGCCAGCGGCTCCGGCTCGGGCGAAGGCAAGAAGTCATCGAAGCTGCTCGACCAGTTCGGTCGTAACCTCACGCGGCTGGCGTCGGAAGGCAAGCTCGACCCTGTTGTTGGTCGCGAGACCGAGATCGAGCGGATCATGCAGATCCTCTCGCGCCGGACGAAGAACAACCCGGTCTTGATCGGCGAGCCAGGAGTAGGCAAGACGGCCGTCGTCGAGGGGCTTGCGCAGCGGATCATCAACTCTGATGTTCCGCCGCTGCTGGCCGACAAACAGATCTACACGCTTGACCTCGCAGCGCTCGTCGCCGGCTCCAAGTACCGCGGCGAATTCGAGGAGCGGCTGAAGAAGGTGATGAAGGAGATCACTCAGCGCGGCGACATCATTCTCTTCATCGACGAGATCCACAACCTCGTCGGCGCCGGCGCCGCTGAGGGCGCTATCGACGCTGCCTCAATCCTTAAGCCCGCCTTGGCTCGTGGCGAGCTGCAGACGATCGGCGCGACGACGCTCGACGAGTACCGCAAGTACCTCGAGCGCGACAGCGCGCTGGAGCGTCGTTTCCAGAAGATCGTCGTTGACCAACCAACGATCGAGGAGTCGGTTCAGATCCTCGAAGGGTTGCGTGACCGTTACGAAGAGCACCACAAGGTCGAAATTACCGATGAGGCTCTGCGCGCCGCCTGCGAGCTGGCCGATCGCTACATCGCCGACCGTCAGCTTCCCGACAAAGCGATCGACCTCGTCGATGAGGCCGCCTCACGGATGCGGATCAAGACGATGACCGCTCCTCCCGTTTACCGCGAGCTCGAAGACGACATCGAGCGCACGCGGCGCGAAAAAGAGACCGCGATCGAAGATCAAGAATTTGAGAAGGCCGCCGCATTGCGCGATGACGAGCGCCAGCTATCGCAGAAGAAGCGCGAGCTAGAAGACGAGTGGCGCAGCGGTGAGGGCGATGGTCCGCGCCCCAGCATCGGCGAGGAAGAGATCGCCGACATCGTCTCAATGTGGACCGGCATCCCGGTCTTCAAGTTGACCGAAGCTGAGACCGCCAAGCTCGTCCGCATGGAAGACGAGCTGCACAAGCGCGTCATCGGCCAGGAGGCCGCCGTCGAGGTCGTCTCGAAGGCGATCCGCCGCTCACGCGCCGGCCTCAAGGACCCCAAGCGCCCAACCGGCTCATTCATCTTCCTCGGCCCATCCGGCGTCGGCAAGACCGAGCTGGCGCGCACGCTCGCCCAGTTCCTCTTCGGCGACGAAGACGCGATGACGCGGATCGACATGTCGGAGTACATGGAAAAGCACGCCGTCTCACGGCTCGTCGGCTCTCCTCCCGGCTACATCGGCTACGACGAGGGCGGCCAGCTAACCGAGGCCGTACGACGCAAGCCTTACTGCGTGCTGCTGCTCGACGAGATTGAGAAAGCTCACCCTGACGTCTTCAACATCCTCTTGCAGATCCTCGAGGACGGTCGCCTGACCGACTCGCAGGGTCGCACGGTTGACTTCCGTCACGCAATCGTGATCATGACCTCCAACATCGGGGCTCAGGAGATCGCGCAGAACACGCCGCTTGGCTTTGCGATCTCAGATGATGAGACGGGGATCAGCTACGACGACATGAAGGGCCGCATCATGGGCGAGCTGAAGAAGGTCTTCCGCCCTGAGTTCCTCAACCGGATCGACGACGTGATCGTCTTCCACAAGCTGCAGAAGGACCAGATCAAGACGATCGTCGAACTGCTGCTGGTGCGGATACGCGCAACGCTCGCCGAGCGCGAATTGCAGCTCGAGCTGACCGAAGATGCCAAGGATCTGCTGGTCGAGAAAGGCTGGGACCCAGCGATGGGCGCGAGGCCGCTGCGCCGCGCGATTCAGCGCTACATCGAAGATCCGCTCGCCGACTTCGTGCTCCGCTCGGAGCTGACGCCTGGCGGCACGGTGCTGGTAGAGGTTGCTCCGGAAGGCTCGGAGGAAGAGGTCACCTTGACGGTGATCGAGCCGCTCAAGGTACCGGCGGCAGTTGGCGCACCGGAGCAGACTCACGACGATGACGACGCAGCAGACGAGGGCGGCGGCGATCTTCCAGAGCCCGGCGATGAGCCGGCCGCTGAGGCGCCCGAAGTAGACGACGGAGACCCCTCATAACCGACGAGCCGGTAGTGATTAAGGTCCGCGATGACGGGCCATATAAGGTGACCGGCCCGGTCGTCCTCGAGGACGCCGATGGTAATCGATACGACGTTGCAGGCCGCCCTGTGGCTCTCTGCCGCTGCGGCCTCTCGGAGAAGAAGCCGTTCTGCGACGGCGCGCACAACGGCGCCGAGTTCGCTGCCTGCGAACGCGCGCCGCAAGACTGACTGGAGGGGGCGAAGCCGTCCCCTCGGCCGCCTAATCTCGCGAGGTGGCCCGTTCAGCTTCAGTCTTCGTCTGCTCCTCCTGCGCGCACCAGGAAGCTAAGTGGCACGGCCAGTGCCCGCAGTGCGAGGAGTGGAACACGCTAGTCGAGGAGCGCGCACCAACGCGGGCGGCAGCCAAGCGTCCTGTCGGCGCTCGCAGCGCCTCCAGCGGCCCGGTAGTCCTGCGCGAGCTGGCAAGCGACAGCAGTCCGCGCCTGGCAACCGGGATCACCGAGCTCGACCGCCTGCTCGGCGGTGGGATAGTCCCCGGCTCGATCGTGTTGCTCGGCGGCGCACCAGGAATCGGAAAATCAACCTTGATAACGATGGCGCTTGGGCTGATGGCCGGGTCGGGGCGGAGCACGCTTTACATCTCCGGCGAAGAGTCAGCGGCGCAGATTCGCCTTCGCGCCGAGCGGCTCGAAGCGGGCGCCGCGCCGGGCGCGCTCGACGTTCCCGTGCTCGCCGAAACCGACCTCGACAACGTGCTCGCCGTGATTGAGGCCGAACGGCCCGATGTTTGCGTCGTCGACTCGGTCCAGACGCTGGCCTGCGCCGACCTTTCCGGCGCCGCCGGCACGGTCGGCCAGGTCCGTGAGGTCGCCTCGCGGCTGATCGAGGTTGCGAAGCGAACCGACACGGCGATCATGCTCGTCGGCCACGTCACGAAGGAGGGCTCGCTGGCGGGGCCGCGCGTGCTCGAACACCTCGTTGACTGCGTGCTCCAATTCGATGGCGAACGCGAACGCACCTACCGCACGCTGCGGGCGATCAAAAACCGCTTCGGCGCGACCAACGATGTCGGCGTCTTCGAAATGCGTGACGGCGGGCTCGTTGAGGTGCTCGACGCCAGTGAGCGCTTTGTTAGCGAGGCTACGCGCGCTCCGGGCAGCGTCGTACTGGCAGCGATGGAGGGGTCAAGACCGCTGCTGGTCGAGGTTCAGGCGCTCGTCAGCCCAAGCGAGATGGTGCCGCCACGGCGGCTTTGCAGCGGCGTTGATCGCAACCGGCTGGCGTTGGTGCTGGCCGTGCTCGCGCGCCATGCCGGCGTCTCGACCGGCAGCGCCGACGTCTTCGTCAACGTCGTCGGTGGAGTACGCGTCGATGAGCCCGGAGCCGACCTAGCGATCGCACTGGCGGTAGCCAGCGCGGCCAGCGGCACGGCGCTCAGCGCGCCCGGGGCGAAGCCGCTCTGCGCGTTCGGTGAGATCGGGCTAACAGGCGAGCTTCGCTCCGTCGCGCACCACCTGCGCCGTGAGCAGGAGGCCGAAAAGTTCGGCCTCATGGAGTTGATCACGCCCGAGCGCGCGGGCACATTGCGCGAGGCCTTAAAGCTCCCAAACATCGGCTCTGAGGGGCTCTCTGCACGCAACGCGGCATAGCGCCGCGCGCCTCCAGCTCTGATAGAATGGGCCTCTATGGCGCGTCAATCAGAGGCAGATTCAACAGATTCAGGATTGCGCCAAGAGAGCTCGCTGGTGCGTGCTTTGGAGATGATTGCGCCGGGCACAGCGCTGCGCGAAGGAATTGACAACGTCGTCCACGCGCGCACCGGTGGTTTGATTGTCGTCGGTGACCCTGAAGAGATCAGCTTCATGTTCTCGGGCGGCATCCGCCTCGAGATCGACTACTCGCCAGCCTTCCTCTACCAAGTCGCGAAGATGGACGGCGCGATCATCCTCAACGCCAACGCGACCAAGATCGCGATGGTCAATGTTCAGCTGCTGCCCGACCCGACGATCCTCTCGCTTGAGACCGGCACGCGCCACCGCACGGCCGAGCGCGTCAGCAAGCAGAGCGACTCGCTCGTAATCGCAATCTCACAGCGGCGCGAAATTGTCTCGCTGTACGTCGGTGGAGCGAAGTACATCCTCGACGACATCCCGACCGTGCTGGCGAAGGCCAATCAGGCGCTCGCGACGCTCGACAAGTACCGCCTGCGGCTCGATCAAGTTTCAACTCGGTTGACGGCGCTTGAGTTCGAGGGCGGCGCCACACTCCACGATGTCCTCACCGTTCTGCAGCGCGCGGAGCTCGTTACGCGAATGGCCGCCGAAATTGAGAGCTACATCGTTGAGCTCGGCGCCGAAGGCAGGCTGATCGAGATGCAGCTCGAGGAGACGCTCTTCGGCACCGCTGCCGACAAGGCTGCGCTGGTTCACGATTATCTGGTCGATGACGCTGACGACAACTTCGCCCAGGCGCTTGAGCAGATCGGCCGAATCGACCATCAAGACCTACTCGACTTTGGCCGCCTTTCTGAGCTGCTCGGTTACGACCGCAAGGTCAACACGATCGACCATCCGGTATCGCCGCGCGGCTACCGGATCCTCGGTTTCATCCCGCGACTGCCGAAACTGGTTGTCGCCAACATCGTCGCTGCCACAGGTGGACTCGAGGAGCTGCTCGCCGTTGGCGATGCGCAGCTCGAGAGCATCGAAGGCGTCGGCGAAATGCGTGCCAAGGAGATCCGCGAGGGCCTGCGCCGCGTGCAGGAGATCAACTTCGTCGATCGACAGATGCACAGCTGAAGTACCTAATCGGTTGAAAAGCGTGGCTTGGGAATGATTCCCTCGCCGCTAACGCAAGGGGGACACCATTACGCAAACAAATGAAGAGCTAATTGACGATCTCGAAATGCCCGTTCTGGAGCACATCGAGTTCGAGTGCGGCGACAACGTCGTCTACCCGCACCACGGCGCCGGCAAGGTGCTGAAGAAGGAATCGCGCAACATGCTCGGTGAGAAGCGCGTCTACCTGACGATCAAGATCCTCCACAACGACATGACCGTGATGGTTCCGTCGGAGAACGCAGCGATCGCAGGGCTGCGCCGCGTAATTGATCCAAAGACGGTTAAGAAGGTGCTGGCCGTAATTCAGGACGACGTTTCCGAGATGCCAAAGAACTGGAACCGTCGCTTCAAGCACAACCGCGACAAGATCAAGACCGGCGACATTTACGAGCTGACCGAGGTCGTTCGCAACCTCGCGATCCGCGAGCACGACAAGGGGCTCTCGACCGGCGAGAAGCAGATGTACACGCGGGCCAAAAAGATTCTCTCGTCTGAGCTGATGTACGCGCTTGACATGGACGAGGAGCAGGCTGAGGAGCACCTCGACGGGCTGCTCGCGAAGTCGGCTGGAGTTCAGGCCTAAGCGGCCTGCTGCGATGCCGGCCACCGCGGTCGCGCTTGTCGTGGCCGCCGGGCGCGGCGAACGGCTTGGGTCAGGGGGACCGAAGGCGTTCGCCGAGCTGGCCGGCCGGCCGATGCTCGAGTGGAGCATCGACGCGCTGCGCCAGGTAGCGGCAATCGATCAGATCATCGTTGCGCTGCCTGAGGGCTTTGAGGCGCCGCAGGGGACGGTTGGCGTAACTGGCGGCTCCGTGCGCTCTCAATCGGTCTTAAACGCGCTCGCAGCGGCCGATCCGGGCGCAAGTGTGGTTGTCGTCCACGACGCCGCCCGCCCGCTCGTTAGCGCCGCGCTGATTGAGGACTGCATCGCCGCGCTCGACGAGGACGGCAGTTGGGACGCGGCGATCGCCGCCGCGCCGGTCAAGGACACCGTTAAACGCTCGGCCGACGGGATCGGCGTGCTTGAGACTCCGGCGCGCTCCGAGCTGTGGGCTGTGCAGACGCCGCAGGTCTTCCGCCGCGAGGCGCTGGAGAGCGCCTTGGGCCGCTCGCAGGCAGAGCTGGCAGCCGCTAGCGACGACGCGATGCTGGTTGAGGCCGACGGCGGCCGCGTGCGGCTGGTGCTCTGCGAGGGCGAGAACTTCAAGGTCACGACGGCCGCCGATCTGGCCCTCGCAGAGCAGCTGCTCACAGGGTCGTCAGAGCTGAAGGCTTCCGGTGTCTGAAACGCGCACCGGCCTCGGCGTTGATTCGCACCGGCTCGTTGCCGGGAGGCCGCTGATCCTCGGTGGCGTCGAGTTTGAGTCCGAGCTGGGCCTTGACGGTCACTCCGACGCCGACGTCCTAACCCACGCCGTGATCGACGCGCTGCTTGGTGCGGCGGCGCTCGGCGACATTGGGACTCACTTCCCCGACAGCGATGAGCGCTGGCGCGGAGCTGATTCGATCGATCTCTTAAGCAAGGTCGCGGGAATGCTGATCGGTGCTGGCTTTGAGCTTGTCAACGTTGACGCGACGGTGATTATTGAGCAGCCGAAGATCGGCCCCCAGCGCGAAGCAATCGTTGAGCGAATCTCCGGCGCTTTGGGCGTTGAAGCGTCGCGCGTCAACGTCAAGGCGACGACGGCAGAGCAGATCGGCGCCTTCGGCCGCGGCGAGGGCGCCGGCGCAGTTGCCGTTGCCACGCTGCGCACTTCCTAGCTGCTGGCGTAGATTGCCGCTGTGCGCCCGATTGCGATCTACGACACGCGCCGCGCTGAGCTGGTTCAGCTTGAGCCGCGTGATCCCGGAAAAGTTTCGATCTACGCCTGCGGGCCAACCGTCTACGGGCGGATCCACGTTGGCAACGCGCGCCCCTTCGTCGTCTACTCGCTGCTGAAGCGCTTTCTCGTCCACGAGGGCTACGAGGTGAGCTTCGTTGCCAACATCACCGACATCAACGACAAGATCTACGACGCCGCCAACGCCAGCGAGCCGCCGCAGGCGAGCGCGCTGCTGGCGAGCGAGATGGCGGCCGCCTACATCGCCGATACCGACGGCCTCGGCCTCGGCCGCCCTGATTCGGAGCCGCTGGCGACCGAAACGATCGGCCCGATCATCGACCTGATCAGCGCGCTGATCGAGCGCGACGCGGCCTACGCGGTCGAAGGCGACGTCTACTTCCGCGTCCGCTCCGACGAGGCCTACGGCGAGCTTTCGCACCGCTCGCTCGACGCGCTCGATCAAGGCGAAGGGGGAGAGGGAGCCAAGCTAAAGCAGGATCCGCTCGACTTTGCGCTCTGGAAGGCACAGAAGCCCGGCGAGGACACGGCATGGGACGCGCCCTGGGGCCGTGGCCGCCCTGGCTGGCACATCGAGTGCTCGGCGATGGCCGAGGAGATTCTCGGCCTCGGTTTTGACATTCACGGCGGCGGCAACGACCTCGTCTTCCCCCACCACGAGAACGAGGCCGCGCAGACGCGGATGGCGCGCGGGCAGGAGCTCGCTCAGATCTGGATGCACAACGGGATGTTGCAGCTGGATGGCGAAAAAATGGCCAAGAGCGTTGGAAACATTGAGTCTTTGGCGACAGTGCTTGAGCGCTGGGGGCGCGACGCGCTGGTCCTCTTCTTCGTCTCCGGCCACTACCGCCAGCCGCTGCTCTTCTCCGATCAGAGCTTGGAGCAGGCGCAAACCAGCGCGCGGCGGATCCGCGCCACCGCAGCGCAGCTCAGCGACGGCCACTCGCCAGCGGAGCTTTCCGCTCACCGCGAGCAGTTCTTCGCCGCGCTGGCAGATGATTTCAATACGCCGCGCGCGCTGGCTGCGCTACACGGCTGGCTCTCCGACGCTGCCGCCAATCCCGGCGCCGGTAACGATGACCTAGTTCAGATGCTGACCGTGCTCGGCCTCGAGACGCTGCTCACGGCCGACGCGAACGCTGCTGAGCCCGACGCTGCGGCGCTTTCGCTGCTTGCAGCGCGCGAGGCCGCCCGCGCCGCCAAAGACTGGGAGCAGGCCGACCTATTGCGTGACCAGCTCGCCGCGCTCGGCTGGGAAGTGCGCGACGGCGACGATGGTGCGAAGCTCGTGGCACTGTGATCATCTACGGGCGCAACGCGGTTCACGAAGCGATGCGCGCCAACCGGCGCCGAATCAAGGAGCTGTGGGCTACCGACAGCGCCTCGCGCGAGGACTGGCTCGACAAGGCCAGCCAGATCAAGCGCGTCAGCGCCGCCGAGATCGACAAGATCTGCGAGAGCCCCGGCAACCAGGGCGTCTGCGCGCGAATTGAGGGCTACCACTACGCCAGCGCTGGCGAGCTGCTGGCCAAGCCCGACCCGCTGATTATTGCGCTCGACGAGGTCCAAGACCCACAGAACCTCGGCGCGATCTGCCGCACCGCCGAGTGCATCGGCGCAACCGGCGTGATCATCACCGAGCGCCGCTCTGCGCATGTAACGCCGGCCGTCTGCAAAGCCTCGGCTGGCGCCGTTGAGTGGCTCTCGATCGCCAAGGTCAACAACCTTTCCGAGTTCCTTGAGGACGCCAAGAAGGCCGGCGCCTGGTGCTACGGCGCCGACAGTGGTGACGAAGCGACCGACTACCTAACTCCCGACTACCGCGGCGGCGTTGTGCTGGTGCTGGGGTCGGAGGGCAGCGGGCTACGGCCGCGCGTCGCCAGTTGCTGCGACGCGCTGATCAAACTGCCGATGCTTGGCCAGCTCGACTCGCTAAATGCGAGTGCTGCGGCCTCCGCGCTGATGTACGGCATCCTCCCGCAGCGCTCCTGAAACGCCCGTAAACACTGGTTTCTTGCTCGCTCCGGCGGGTGATTCGCGATCGCTCCTTGACAAGGTTCCATAACTGTGAAATAACTCCCTTACTTGAGGCTCTACCTCAGGGTGAGGAATAAGACATATTTAACGTTCGCAGTTGGCGCCAGGGGAGGAGTGCGCCACTGAGCTCGTCCGACTTTTCCCTAGTGAAATAGGGGAGAAAGGATTGCTCGTGGCCCGTATTTCCGCTTCATCTCACGCTCAGCTAAAGGTCGATGATGGGTACCTAATCGCCCTTGCAAAGCAGGGCGACCCAGCCGCTTACGATCGGCTAGTCCGCCGCTATCACGGATTCGTCCGTCTAAAGGCTTCGTCCTACTTCATCGCTGGTGGTGACAGCGACGATCTAATGCAGGAGGGGTTGGTTGGCCTTTACAAGGCGATCCGCGACTACCGCACCGATCGACAGTCGAGCTTCCGTAACTTTGCCGAGCTCTGCATCACGCGGCAGATCATCACGGCAGTCAAAACGGCGACGCGCCATAAGCACGTGCCGCTCAACCAGTACGTCTCGTTCGCGACGACGCCAGCCGGCGCTAGCGAGGGCGAATCAACACTGGAAGAGATGCTGCCGGGCTCAACCGTCCACGACCCTGCCAACCAGGTGATCTCATCCGAGGAGCTGCGTTCGCTAGTTGATTGCCTCTCCTCAACGCTTTCCGAGCTTGAAGCGCGCGTTCTTGCGCTCTATCTCGACGGGCGCTCGTACGAGGAGATCGGCGGGATTGTCGATTGCGACACAAAGACGGTCGATAACGCGCTCCAGCGCGTCAAGCGCAAGGTCGGCGGCCACCTCGACAGTCGCAACGTGATCGCTTAGGACCCGAGCGAGTGGGCGCAACGGCGGTCGCAATCGGCGCTGGCAGCGATCGCGCTCGTTATCATTCGTGACACTGTGTCAGGCAATTCCGACCGCGATCTTGGCGAAAGCTCCGACAATTTAAGCCTCGGCCGCCGCGGCTTCCTTGCCGCCGGCGCTGGCGCCTTCCTCTGCACTATTGGCGGCCAGAACATCCTTGTTGAGAAAGCTGGAGACGCGGCCAAGGCCGACGCCGCTGCCGCGCGCGTCAAGAAGCCTGCCGGCGCGAAGTCCAAAATCGCCGCCGTAACGCCCGGCGCCAGCGCCGTCGACCAACTTGAGTTTCAAACGCCCCAGCCTCAGCCCGGTGGGAAGGTCGTTGAGTATTGGGTCGAAGCGAAGGCCGCGCTTTGGGACATCGTCCCGACCCGTCCGCGGCGCGACGTCTGGCACGGCACGGCGATCGCCGGGCCGAGTGTTTTCCGCGCCTTCGTCTATCAGCTGATGACTGAAGGCTTTGCAGCGCCGGCAGGCCCGGCCGCAATCCCAGGCCCGACGCTGGAATGCGAAGTTGGCGACGTACTGCGCGTCCACGTCCGCAACGGACTGCCCGACAAGTACGCGCAAGCGATCACGATGCACCCGCACGGGGTTCGCTACACGCCCGAGTACGACGGTGCCTACATGGGCGACTTCACGCGCGCCGGCGGCTTCATTGGCCCCGGCGAAGAATTTACTTATCTGTGGGAAGCGGTCCCTGAATCGGCTGGGGCTTGGCCCTATCACGACCACGGCCCAAACCACACGCTCAACTCAATGCGCGGACTCTTCGGCGCGATCATTGTTCACCCCAAGAACGAGCCGCGTGCCGACGTTGAGCGGGTGCTATTCATGCACTCGCTTGCACCCCCAACAACGGGCCTCAAGCGCGTCTTCCAATGCGTCAATGGCCGCGCCTACGCTGGTAACAGCCCAACGATTGAAGCGAAGGTCGGGCAGAACGTCGCGCTGCACGTTTTCGGCATCGACGATGCCTTCCACGACTTCCATATCCACGGCCATCGCTGGCGTAAAGACGGGGGCAATTTCGTCTCTGACAACCAAACGGTGGGTCCGGCGGAGACGATCACGGTCCGCTTCAAGGAGGACAATCCGGGCCGCTGGCTCTACCACTGCCACGTGATGTCGCACCAAGACAATGGGATGGCGGGTTTCTACCTCGTCACGCCGTAAACAATCTGTGTAAGAATGGCCACCAGCCAGTAACCACTGGCTGAACTCTGAGGAGAGAACTAGATGAAGACCTTGATCCGTACCGTCGCAATTGCCGCCGCAGCAGCATTGACGCTGCCTGCTTTGGCTTCCGCCGCATACCCACCGCCAGCCAACCCAGGCACTCCGAAGCCTCGCCCCGGAGGGACGGCGACGCTGAAGGTCTGTAAGAAGGGCTGCGCCTACAAGACGATTCAGGCAGCGGTCAAGGCAGCACGCGCCGGTGACACGGTCCGCATCGCCGACGGTATCTACAAAGAGCAGGTAACGATCGAGGGTGCTTCGAAGCAGGGCATCAAGCTGATCGGCAACGCCAAGAATCCTTCGAAGGTGCTGATCAACGCCGCCGGAAACGGCAACGGCGTGATCATCAACGCCGCAAACAACGTCAGCCTGCAAGGCCTCTCCTCGCATGGTTACGCCGACAACGGCTTCTTCGCCGTCAACGTTGACGGCTACAAGATGGACAAGCTGATCGCCACCGGATACGGCGTTTACGGCGTCTACGCCTTCAACTCAGTGGGTGGATCGATCACCAACTCGGACGCCTACTACCACACCGACGCCGGCTTCTACATCGGGCAGACGCCTTTCCAGGTCAAGCCAAAGCGGACCTATGTCAAGAACGTCCGCTCATGGGGCAACGTGCTCGGCTGGTCTGGCACGAACATGCGCTACGTCAACATCACGAAGTCGCAGTTCTTCAACAACGGCACCGGGCTAGTTCCAAACGCACTCGTTGGTGAGCTCTACCCGCCGGAGGAGGACAACGTGATCTCCGACAACGACATCTACTGGAACAACTTCAACTACTACAAGCCGACGCCGTTCCCGAAGGTCACGCCGACCACGGGCGCGATTCCTTATCCGGTTGGAGTCGGCGTTCTGCTCTTCGGCGGCCGCCGCAACGTCATCAGCAACAACCGCGTCTTCGGTAACTGGGGCGTTGGTATTGGTCTGATCGAGCAGGTCGACATGGCCGGCAACAAGGGCAAGGTTCCCGCTTCGCAGCCAGTCGGTGAGGAGCCGTGGGTACTTGTCGACAACCGTGTGACCGGCAACACGACCGGTAACGGTGGCAAGGACATCAACGGCCGCGACCTGTTCTATGACGGGTCAGGCTCGGGCAACTGCTTCTCAGACAACACGTTGACGGCGGGCGTCGATCAGCCGGCGTTTACGGCCGTTGCCTTCCCTGCCTGCAACGCTGCAGGGCAGCCAGGACCGACGAACACGTTTAATGGTCCCGCTCAGGAAGAAGCGATCGGCTGGGCGCTGACGCTGATCATCGCTTCAGCCCCAGGCGGGATGATTCCGCACCCAACCTCGACCAGCTTCCGCGGCACGAAGCCGTTCCCGCGGGCGCCGGACGGCGACTACTCGGTGTGGAGCAAGACGGTTCAGCCACCGAAGTGATCAGCAGACGCCTAACCCCAATGATGCTCGTAGCCCTGGCCGCGCTGGCAGTAGCGGCGCCGGTCGGGGCCGGGCACGCGGCCGGCTCGGTCGGTGCCGCTGCAAAGGCAAAGCCGGCTCCACTGAAGGCGACGGCCGAAGTCTATGATCAGGAGCCTGGCTTCCTGCCTCGGACTGTCACGATCCGCAAGGGCGGAACGATCAAGTGGAATGGGGACAGCTCACTGACCGATTTTCACACAGTGACCTATCTGCGTGGCCCCGCGAAATACTTCAAGTCGCCCTCGATCGGCGCCAACGCTAGTTACAGCCGCAAGTTCAGTAAGGCCGGCAGGTACATGATCTACTGCACGTTCCACGCCGGCAACACGCAGAACATCGTCGTTAAATAGGCGGCGCCGCTCAACCAGCGAACGGCAGTACCAGCAACACGATCACGGCGTAGTGCGCGCTGGCGGCGCCACTGACGAGAGAGTGGAAGATCTCGTGGTAGCCGAAGGTTTCCGGCGCCGGGTCGGGGCGGCCGATCGCGTAGATGATCCCGCCTGCCGTGTAGAGGATGCCGCCGAGCGCGAGGCCCGCGAGCGCGGCCCAGCCAAGCGCGTCGAAGATCTGCGGCACGGCGAGGATGCCGACCCAGCCGAGCGCCACGTAGACGGCGACGCTGAGCCACTTTGGCGCGTTGACCCACAGCAGCGTCAGCAGTACACCCAGCGCCGCGCCGCCCCAGGCGATCGCGAGGATCGTCACAGCCAGTGTGCCCTGCAGGATCAGCAGAGCGAACGGCGTGATTGAGGCGGCGATAAAGACGAAGATCATTGAGTGGTCGAGCCGCCGCATCCAAGCCCGCGAGCGCTCCAGCTTCCAGTTGTGGCGGTGGTAGAGCGCGCTGATGCCGAAAAGGCCGCAGATCCCGGCTGCGTAGATGATCATCGCGATCGTCTGGCGCTCGCCGTTGGCTAGTACGACGAGCACGATTCCCAGCGCCAATGCGATCCAGAACGAGTAGTAGTGGATCACGCCGCGGAAGCGGGGCTTGACGCGCGCCGCTAGCGCCGACGCCTCGTCGCGCAGCCGCTCGACCTTCTCTCCAGCGTCATTGCGTAGCTGTTCGATCTTCTTGACCACACAACGGAGGGTAGAGGCTCAGCAAGCGCCTGTGTGGTTGACTTGGGGGTCAAGCAAACAACTCAAACGCTAAGGAACTAATACATGCCTCTCGCATCCTACGAACTCGGTGATGGCCTTTTGACGGTCCTCTCGATCTTCTTTTTGATCATTTGGATCTGGATTCTGATCTTCATCCTCACCGACCT
>JAEMTR010000158.1 GCA_016462245.1 Solirubrobacteraceae bacterium | reverse complement strand
ATGTCAAGTAACGCCATCAGCCAGATCGTGACGCCCACTGTGCAGACCGTGTAGTTGGCAGCGAGGAAGGCGACAGTGATCATCGCGCCGGCCGCAAACATCACTACCTCGAGCGGAACAGTTGAACCGATCAAGTCCATCAACAGAACCGAAGCGATCACGCCGATCGCGGTGCCGAGAACCCTCTCAGCTACGCGCATTGTCGTGCCCGCGAAGTCGGGCTTTGTAATCCATGCAACGGTCAGCGGAATCCAAAAAGAGTGGTTCAAGGGATCAAGCTGAGCGATCCCCGTGGCCAGCACGATCAACCCCGAGACGCGGATCGCGTGGCGCGTGAAGACTGAGCCCGGGTCACGCCTGCGGAGCAAGTTGGTAATCGGCTTGGCCGGCGAGCTAAGGCGCCTTGAGAATTGACAGTGGCGGCCTATCGGCCATCGTCCAGAGACCGACTGGCTGAGGCTGCGGGCGGCGGTTTCGATCCGCGCCAGCGCCACGGCGCTGCGCGGCCCTAACCCCTCCTCACAAGAGCTGGCGGCTGCGTTGAAAGCTTCCAGCGCTTGGCCAATCCTGCGGCGTGAGGCCGGGATCTCGAGCGCCGAGGCAAGCGCCATTAGAAGCTCACCGGCAGCCAGCCTGAATTGATCAACGCGTTCTTGCTGCTCACGATCCCTCTCGTCGAGAGCGCCATGAAGCGCGAAGAAGCCAAAGCGCATCGCTTCGGTATCGCTGAGCATCTGCTCAAACCACTCGAGCGTCTGGCCGTAGCAGCCACTGGCCGCAACGCGGCTGCGGGCCGCAACCAGCTTGCTGGCGACGTTGGTCCCATCGATGCCGCCGATCAGACCGCGCAGAGCGAACGCTTGGGCGCGAAGAGTGACGACAACGTCGGTTCTAAGACCACCAAGCCTGCCAGCCAGCATTGGGACGGCGATGACAGTTGCCATCACGACAGCACTGACGAGAACTTTCAGCGTTGTAGGTAAAACAGCACTCAGCGGCTCGGGCGTTCCCGAAAAGGCCGTGAAGGCGACCAGCGCAACCACCCCAGCCAAAGCCGCGCGCGGGCCAGCCAGCCCGATGTAGCCGCAGAAAGCAGCGAAGATCCCTGCCACCACGATGTGCGCTAGGAAGCTGCCCGAAACGCTCACGCCGATGAAGGTCGCGAAGGTAACCAGCCCCCCGGCTACCACTAAGCCGCGCACCCGCTCGTCGAAATCTCCACGCTGGTCAGCGAGGCCGACGAAGAGAGAGCCGATCGCAAAGGGAAAGGCGCCCGTCGGCCCGTAGGCCGCGATTCCGATCGACACGGCCGCCGTCGCGACGATCGTCGTTCGCAGCGGCCCAATCCAACGAACTACCGACCAATCGGTCGCGGTCGAGCCTGTAAAGACCCGCTTGGCTACGTGTTTCTCAGGCACAGCGCCCACGATACATCGGCCAGACTCGCGATTAAGGAGAAGCCGTCGGCAGTTGGCTCCCAGAACGGCAGATCCGGAAGTGTTGGGGGGGCGTCATCTAGCCCGAACTATTTCATTGAGCGCCCGGGCGGCGCCTGCTCTTGGCTAGAACCGCTTTAGCTGCGGGGGTTTCCGCTGGCGTCGCAGAGGATCGGCAGCGTGCGCCGCTCGACGGCGAGATCCGCTTCTATCGCAGAGATCGAGTACTCCATCCCAACTGGTTTGATGCTGCCTTCCTCGTTTTGGAACGGCGACGCGAGCACCGCAACGGCGACAAGACTGGCCGCCACGAGCGCACCGGTGCTGGCCATCATCGCGACCTGTGCGACCACGCCCTCGTCGGGGTCGGCGTAGAGCAGTACGTAGCCGATCACCATCAGCCCAGCGATCACCAGCAGGACCCAGAGCAGCATTGGCACCTCACCTTGCGCAACGAGCAAGCGTGCGCGCCGGCCCAGCTCGCGCTCCTTCGTGGCCTCGTGCCAGGCCGTCAACGAGGTCGTTTGCTGACCGCTCTGCGCGGGGAAGGCGATCCCCACCTGTTCGAGCTCCGTGATCCAATGCTCCGTGACGGGGCTTGCTCCGCCGCTCTTCATCGCTTCCCAATCTGGTCCAACAACCGAGCGGGCGTAGCAGACGAGATCTGCCTGCGCGCGGTTTCGCATCGCCATCGGCATCACCTCGGCGGCCGTGAACTGCTCGACCACCGCGACGCCCTCCACCTCCGACTGCGTCGCCGCATTGTCGTAAGTGCCGAAGCTCAGCGCGATGATGAAGCCGAGCAGAATTACGAATCCAACGCCGACAAAGCCGAACGGCCCCGATGCGCGGTCAGAGTCGCTGAAGCGGCCACCGGACTGGCCGTAGCGCCGAGCGACAAGCATCAAAGCGACCGTCACGACGACGGACAAAATGATTATCAACGCTGCGATAAGTGGATTCATACTGGGGCACAATACAGAACCGTTTACCGCCAGCAGCTCTCGCCGACTACATGGTGCGCCGGTGCCAGCAGTGGGCCGGGTGAGGCAATCCGATTGTAAGATGTCGATAGGCCAACGAATAACCCTCAGGAGAAGAAATCATGGACAGCGAAGTCAAGTGCCCAGTCACGAACGGAAACGGCTCCGGCCCTACAGGCGGAACTTCGAACCACGACTGGTGGCCTAACCAGCTTGACCTTGGCGTCCTGCGCCATAACTCGCCGCAGGCCGACCCAATGGGCGAAGACTTCAACTACGCCGAGGAGTTCAAGAAGCTCGACCTCGAAGCTCTGGTAGTCGACCTCAAGGCCGCGATGACCGACTCGCAGCAGTGGTGGCCAGCCGACTACGGCCACTACGGCCCGTTCTTCGTCCGCATGACTTGGCACAGCGCTGGCACCTACCGGATCAGCGACGGGCGCGGCGGCGGCGGCGCAGGGCTGCAGCGCTTCGCGCCGCTCAGCAGCTGGCCTGACAACGTCAACCTCGACAAGGCGCGCCGGCTGCTCTGGCCGATCAAGCAGAAGTACGGCAGCAAAATCTCGTGGGCCGACCTGATGATCCTGACCGGCAACGTAGCGATGGAGTCGATGGGCTTCGCGACCTTCGGCTTCGGCGGCGGGCGCGAGGACGTTTGGGAGCCGGACGACACTTACTGGGGCAGCGAGGCTGAATGGCTCGGCGACGAGCGCTACAGCGGCAAGCGCGAGCTGGCGAACCCACTCGCAGCCGTGCAGATGGGTTTGATCTACGTCAACCCTGAAGGCCCGAACGGCAACCCCGATCCGCTCGCATCGGCGATCGACATCCGCGAAACCTTCGCCCGCATGGCGATGAACGATGAGGAG
>JAEMTR010000157.1 GCA_016462245.1 Solirubrobacteraceae bacterium | reverse complement strand
TTGCCGTGATCTCACTAGCGAAGCGGATCGAGGAGGTTTTCGAGCCTGATCAGAGCGCGCCGCTGATGCTGGAGCCCGGCAGCGCCGGCCTGCAGCTACTGCAGCGCGTCCGCGACGAGGCCCATCGCTTTGCGATCGCTCACCACCGCAGCCGCCGGGACGGCGCGATGACGGCCTCCGCGCTCGACAGCGTGCCCGGCGTTGGGCCAAAGCGAAAGAAGGCGCTGATAAAGCAGTTCGGCTCGCCCGAAGCGGTGATGGCGGCCAGCCGCGAGGAGCTTGAAAAGGTGCCCGGCCTGCCGACGAAGGTCGCCAACGACCTGCTCCACCACATGCGGCGCACCGGCAACTGAGCGCTCGCTTGCGGCTCCACGCCGCCGCGGCGCAATACTGAGTGGGCGATGAACGCTGAAACCCCAGCCGGCTCTGAGCAGGGAGCCGAGCCAGTCCCACTTGAGGATTTCGTGATCATTACCGGCGTTTCTGGCGCCGGCCGATCAACGGCGATGGAAGCCTTTGAGGACGCCGGCTACTTCTGCGTTGACAATCTGCCGCCGGAGATGATCGGTGGCCTCGTTGATGTTTTTCTCCACGAAGGCTCGAAGGTGCGACGCGCCGCCGTCGTCTCCGACGCCCGCGGCGGCGAGTACTTCGACCAGATGTCGCGCGTCCTTGACGAGCTGGCACAGGCCAGCATTAACTACCGCGTCCTCTTCCTCGACGCCTCCGATCAAGAGCTCTTGACGCGCTACCAAGAGACGCGCCGGCGCCACCCGCTCAGCCCTGCTGGCAGCGTGCCGCAGGGGGTTGCCGCCGAGCGCGAGCTGGTCAACCCGATCAAGGCCCGCGCCGACCTGATCGTCGATTCAACCGGGCTAACGGCCGCTGAGCTGCGCGCCAAGTTGATCGAAGATCTACTACCTCGCAGCAGCGCCGCGAAGCTCGCCGTCACGTTCGAAAGCTTCGGTTTTAAGCACGGCCCGGCGCGCGACGCCGACCTGCTCTTCGACGTTCGCTTCCTGCCCAACCCGCATTACGTTGATGAGCTCAGGCCTCTGACCGGTCGCGATCAGGCGATCGTTGAATACGTTGGCCGCGACGGCCGCCTTGAGCAGCTCTACGAGCACCTGCTGGGGCTGCTCGATTACCTACTGCCGCAGTACGTCGCCGAAGGCAAGTCGCACCTGACGATTGCGATCGGCTGCACCGGCGGGCACCATCGCTCGGTCGCCGTTGCCGAGGGGCTCAGTCGCCGCTACGCCGACGGTGACGGACTGACCGTTGATGTAGTCCATCGCGACATCGATCTCTAATCACTGGAGATCGCAACGCGGCCAGCGGCGTTGCTCAGATAGCCTAGGTCGGGTAATCGACCCGAAGGATTGCCTCTAAATGTCCGTACGTGTTGCCATCAATGGGTTTGGCCGAATCGGCCGAAATGTAGTCCGCGCAGCGAAGGCCAGCGGCGCCGACGTTGAGTTCGTCGCCGTCAATGACCTGACCGATCCCGCGACGCTTGCTCACCTCTTCAAGTACGACTCGATCCTCGGCCCCTACGGCGGAACCGTTGAGTACTCCGACAACTCGATCACGATCGACGGCGATGAGATCCGCGTCTGCGCTGAGCGCGACCCGGCCGACCTTCCGTGGGAAGAGATCGGCGTTGACGTAGTCGTCGAATCAACCGGCTTCTTCACCAAGCGCGACGACGCCGCTAAGCACCTCACGGCCGGCGCCAAGAAGGTCGTCATCTCAGCTCCCGCCAGCGGTGAGGACAAGACGATCGTGCTCGGCGTCAACTTCGATCAGTACGACGCCGCCACGCAGGACGTGATCTCGAACGCCTCCTGCACGACCAACTGCCTCGCGCCGATCGCAAAGGTCGCCAACGACACGGTTGGGATTAAGCACGGGCTGATGACGACGATTCACGCCTACACCGGCGATCAGGCTTTGCAGGACGGCCCGCACTCCGACCTGCGCCGCGCTCGCGCAGCAGCAGCCAACCTCGTCCCGACCTCTACCGGCGCCGCGAAGGCAGTCGCGCTAGTTCTGCCAGAGCTGAGCGGCAAGCTGCACGGCTACGCAATCCGCGCCCCCGTTATCACCGGCTCGGTCGTAGACCTGACCTTTGAGGCCGAGCGCGCGACCAGCGTCGAGGAGATCAACGCTGCGCTGAAGGCCGCTGCTGAGGGGCCGATGAAGGGCATCCTCCGTTACACCGAGGACCCAATCGTCTCCTCCGACATCGTCGGTGACCCGCACAGCTCGATCGTTGACGGGCTGCTGACGAGCGTTCTTGATGACACGCTGGTCAAGATCGTCAGCTGGTACGACAACGAGTGGGGCTACTCGAACCGCGTCGTCGACCTGGTCCAGAAGCTTCTCTAGTAGCCGGTGCGCACGCTTGACGAGATTGATGTCGTCGGGCGAACCGTATTCGTGCGCGTTGATTTCAACGTGCCGCTCAACGCTGAAGGCCACGTAACCGATGATGCGCGGATTCGCGCCGCGCTGCCGACGCTGAAGTACCTGCTCGAACGCGACTGTGCGCGGGTGCTCGCTTCGCACCTTGGTCGCCCCGATGGCGTTGACCCGAGCTGCTCGCTGCAGCCTGCGGCCGACCGCCTGACCGAGCTGACCGGCTGGCGCGTGAAGCTCGCGCGCTCTGTCGTCGGTGATGAGGTGCAGGCGATCGCTGAAGGTCTAGCGCCGGGCGAGATCCTGATGCTTGAGAACGTCCGCTTCGAGGCGGGAGAGACGAAGAACGATCCTGAACTAGCCGAGGCCTACGCGGCGATGGCCGACGTTTACGTTGACGATGCCTTCGGCGCTTCACACCGCGCCCACGCCTCGAACGTGGGGATCGTTGATCAGATCGAAATTAGCGCCGCTGGGCTGCTGCTGCAGCGCGAAGTGGAGACGATCTCGGAGATCCTCGCCGACCCGCCGCGCCCGCTTGTCGCGATCGTCGGCGGTTCCAAGGTGAGCGACAAGATCGGCGTTCTAAACGCCTTCCTCGAGCGCGCCGATGTGATCCTGATCGGCGGCGCGATGTGTTTTCCGTTCTTTGCCGCGCAAGGCCACGAGATCGGTAACTCGCTCTGCTCCGATGACGACATCGAGCCAGCCCGCGGCGTGCTGGCGGAAGCCGCAGAGCGCGGCACGAAGTTGCTGCTGCCTACCGACCTAGTGATCGGCAAGGAGTTCAGCGCTGAGACCGAGGTCCGCGAGCTGGACGGCATCGACGTGCCCTCGACGTGGAGCCAGGTCGCATGCGACGTGCTG
>JAEMTR010000025.1 GCA_016462245.1 Solirubrobacteraceae bacterium | reverse complement strand
GATTCTCTAGCGAGGAGGAACGAGACCTCTTCCTGATGTTGCTCGGCGTTCAAGGCGTCGGGCCGAAGGTGGCACTCGCGCTGCTAAGCGGTGGTCCTCCACGCGAGCTGGCAAGCGCGCTCGCGAGCGGCGACGTTGCCCGCCTTCAAGCCGTGCCGGGGATCGGCAAGCGGACGGCAGAGCGGATCCTCGTCGAGCTGCGCGAGAAGGTGATCGCGCTAAGCGGCGAGGACGGTGAGATCACAGTCACGCGCGGCGACGATCCACGCCGGATCGCTCGCGACGGCCTTGTCGAGCTGGGCTTCACAATGCAGGAGGCCGATGGCTTCGTTGCCGGGGCCGAAGGGGAGAGCGCTGAGGATCTGCTCCAAAGCGCACTGAAGGCGGCTCGTCAATGAGCGATGAGTTCCCTGAGGATGCGCCGATTATGACTCCAGGAGCCTTGGCGCAGGAGGACGAGCTCGATCGCTCGCTCAGGCCCCAGACGCTCGAGGACTTCATCGGCCAGCAAGCCGTCTGCGACCAGCTCGCTGTTTCGCTCGAGGCGGCAAGCGGTCGCGATGAACCGCTCGATCACGTTCTGCTCGCCGGGCCGCCAGGGCTTGGAAAGACCTCGCTGGCGCAGATCATCGCCACCGAGCTCGGAGTTCCGTTCGTTCAAACCGCCGGCCCGGCGCTTGAGCGCAAGGGCGACATCGCCGCCTTGCTGACCGCACTGGAGCCCGGCTCGGTCTTCTTCGTTGACGAGATCCACCGGCTCAGTCGTGCGCTCGAGGAGACTTTCTATCCGGCGATGGAAGATCGCCGGCTGCCGATTACGATCGGCCAGGGTGCCGGTGCACGAGTCGTCACGCTCGATCTGCCTTCGTTCACGCTGATCGGTGCGACAACACGCGCCGGCCTGCTCTCAACGCCGCTGCGCGATCGCTTCGGCATTCAATACCGGCTCGAGAACTACGGCCCCGAGGAACTGGCCGCGATCGTGCGGCGCTCGGCGGCGATCCTCGAGGTCGCGCTGGACGATGATGGCGCGCTGGCAATCGCGGCCCGAAGTCGCGGCACGCCGCGCGTTGCAAACCGGCTGCTGCGGCGGGTCCGCGACTGGGCCGAGGTGCGCGGCAGCGGCACAGTCACCGCTGACGCCGCCAACAGCGCGCTCGAACTACTTGAGGTTGACGAGCTCGGCTGCGACCGGCTTGACCGTGAAATCCTGACCGTTCTCTGCACGACCTATGCGGGGCGGCCGGTCGGTCTTTCAACGCTTTCGATCGCCGTTGGCGAAGAGTCGGACACGATCGAAGAGGTTTATGAGCCTTACCTCGTGCAGTGCGGGCTGATCAGTCGGACCGCCCGCGGCCGGACTGCGACCGCTCGCGCCTACGAGCATCTTGGGCTCGAGCCACCGCGCGACTCGGCGCTGTTCTAGCCTCGGCTCTAAGCGGGCGCGGCGCAGCGTCACCCGTCTTACCCCTACTCTAGGTCGCTCTAATGGCGCACCATTTCATATGCCCGCAGTGCGGGAACCGCTCACTCTCCGTTGATGTCGGCAACGGCTTCCGTGGCTCGCCAAAGGGCTGTCGCGAGTGCGGTTTCGGCTTCATCTTCGAGCTGCTCGACGACTACTTTCCGGCACCCGACGCAGCGTTCTTCGTCTGCGATAACGATGCCCGCGTGATCGCCTGCGGGCGAGGAGCCTTCGAGCTGACAGGGCTCGACGATGAGCGCGTGATTGGGCGCCCGGTCGACGACGTGCTTGGCTTGCGCTTCGACGCCGATGGCGACCCTGTCGCGACGGTCTTGGAGTGGGGGGTCCGCTCGCTCGACCAGTCGGTCGAGGTTCGCGCCGAGGGTGACCTGCCCGCCAAAGCTAGTGCCGATCTTTTCCCTGCCTACGACGATGATGGCGGGCTGTTGCTCGTTCTGACGCCGGCTAAGTAGTCTCTCTAGCTCGATGACCGACCGCCGCCGCAACTTGTTCATTCTGCTGTTTGTGGCCGGACTGCTGGTTCTCTCTGGGCTTGTGATCGCAACCAAGCCAACCGTCCTAGGCCTCGACCTCAAGGGTGGCGTCTCGCTCGTCTATCAGGCGAAGCCAACAAAGCAGGCGCAAGTGACGACCGAATCTGTCGACCAAACGATCGACATTATGCGCAAGCGAATCGACACGCTCGGGGTCGCCGAGCCAGAGATTCAGCGCACCGGCGCCGACCAAATCGACGTGTCGCTGCCGAATGTGACTAACGCTGATCAGGCCGCTGCTCAGGTCGGCAAGACCGCTCAGCTCTACTTTTATGACTGGGAAACCAACGTGCTCGGGCCGGGCTGCAAGCCGGCTCCAACTGACGCGGCGGTCACCGGCGGCTCCTCCGCCGGCAGTGGTCAGGGGTCGCTGACGCAGTACGCAGCGGTCGAACGCGCTGCGAGCTGCCCGAAGACCGACAGCGGTAAAGAGACGACGACCGGCTCTTACTACCTCGTCAACGACAAGACGAAAAAGGTGCTCGCCGGACCACAGGAGACGAGCTCCGACCTAGACGCCGAGATCGAGAACAACAAGATCGTTCAATCTGCTGACACCTCAGTCGTCGCAGTGGAGCCAGGCACGATCGTCGTTCAAGCCGAGGGCCCAACCACGGGCGCGGCTTCCGACCAGTACTACGTGCTGAAGGACAACCCGGCGCTTAGCGGAACCGACATCACGGACCCGAAGCAGAGCTTCGCAAACGGTGCCGGCGGCAGCGGCGCGCCGACGGTCAACTTCAGTTTCACCGACAAAGGCGTGCAGGCCTGGCAAGAGACAACGCGCGAGATTGCCCAGCGCGGGCAGGACAGCTTCTTCGGTGGCGACGCGAGTAGCGCCTTCCAGCACTTCGCGATCGTGCTCGACGGCAAATTGATCTCCGCCCCGTACATCGATTTCCAACAGAACCCGGACGGTATTGATGGATCCAACGGTTCTGAGATCTCCGGCGGCTTCACAATAAAAACCGCGCAGGAGCTGGCCAATCTGCTGAAGACAGGCGCTCTGCCGATCAAGCTAGACCTGATCTCAGCGTCGTCGGTTTCAGCTTCGCTGGGCAAGCAAGCGCTCGACCAGGGGATCATCGCCGGGCTGATCGGATTCGCGCTCGTTTCGCTCTTCCTGCTGGTGATTTACCGAGGGCTCGGCCTGGTCGCGATTGGTGCGCTTGGCGTCTACGCCGCTTTCCTTTTCGCGATCGTCAAGCTGATTCCGATAACGCTCACGCTGCCAGGCATCGCCGGCTTGATCTTGACGATCGGCGTAGCGGCCGACGCCAACATCGTGATCTTCGAAAGGGTCAAGGAAGAGGTCCGTCTAGGGCGCTCGATCCCGGTCGCAATTAGTCAGGGTTACCGCAAGGGGCTCTCGGCGATTATCGACGCCAACGTTGTCACGTTCATGGTCGCGTTCATCCTCTTCATGCTCGCCACTGCGGGCGTGAAGGGTTTCGCTTTCACGCTCGGCGTCGGCACGCTTGTCTCGTTCCTGACAGCCGTCCTGTTGACGCAGGCGGTACTCGGCACGCTGGCGCGTTCGAAAGCTGTTTCAAGCCCCGCGATGCTCGGCGCGCACTCCAAGCGGCAGCGATTCCGCTGGGATTTCATGGGCGCGTCAAAATGGTTCTTCTCGTTCTCGGGACTGATTTTGCTGATCGGCGCGCTAGCCGTTGGCGTTAACGGGCTCAACCTTGGAATCGATTTCACCTCCGGCACGCGCCTCGTCGCAGAGTTGCCGACGAAGGCGACCGAACAGCAGGTTCGTGACACGATCGCTCCGCTCGGGCTCAGCAAGGCCAAGATTCAGAAGCTCAGCGGCAACGAGTTCAAAGGCGAGGCCGCATTCCAGATATCAACCGATACGGTCGAAAGCGGCCAACGAGCATCGATTGAAGCGGAACTGAACAAAGAGTTCGGCACTGGCAGTTACAGCTTCCAAACGATCGGCCCAACATTCGGCAAAACGGTCGCCGACAGCGCGATCATCGCGATCATTGCCTCGCTGATTGTGATCAGCGCCTACATTGCACTGCGCTTTGAGTGGAGATACGCAGTACCGGTGCTCGTCGCGCTTGGTCACGACCTGCTGATTACGGCTGGCGTTTACGCACTGCTCGGGTTGGAGGTGACTACGGCGACCGTCGCCGCGCTGCTGACGATTCTTGGTTATTCGCTCTACGACACGATCATCGTTTTCGACCGCGTGCGCGAAAACGTTCCGCGGATGCCGCGCGCTGCCTTTTCGCAGATCCTCAACCGCTCAATGAGCGAAGTTTTGATGCGTTCGCTGGCGACCTCGTTCTGCACCGTGCTGCCAATTCTTGCTCTGCTCTTCTTTGGTGGCGAGACGCTCGCCGACTTCGCGCTCGCACTCGCCGTCGGCGTTATTTCAGGTACCTATTCGTCGATTTTCATCGCTACTCCGGTGTTGATGCACTGGAAGGAAGGCGAGGGGGTCTGGCGCTCTCGCCGCGCGCGCATTGCTGCGGCCAATGGGGGCGTCGTGCCGCCGTACGCGACCGCGGCAGGAGGAGCTGAAGCCGAGATTGAGATCGACGAGCCGAAGAAGCCTCGCGATCGCCTGACAGCGCCCGAGGATCCAGAGCGCGCAGTCAGCGGCGCCGAGTTTGACGAGATGGTGCGAGATCTCCACGGCGAGCAGGGCGCAGTCGCGACCGAGGAGGACGCGCCTGAAACGGTGGTCGCTGAGGGGGATATGGCCGAAGAGGTCGAGCCAGCAGAGCCGCCGGCGGCCAGTAGCGGCGCCGATGCTTCGCCGGAGGATTTGGTGCTCAAGGACGATCCGTCTAAGCCGACAACGCCGCGGCGCAAACGCAACAAGAAGCACGGGAGGCGCTAATGGCTGCTTTGGCTTGGGTGATGATGGGGCTGGCTATCTGGCACTTTGCGATCTTCATTCCCGACCGTTTCTGGGGCGGGATTGTCGGCAGCCTGCTCTGCGCCGTCGCCGGCGCCGTAATCATCGGACTGATCTTCAGCGGCTTCAGCGTTCCCGGGAACGCAGCGATCACGGTGATGGACGCCGTCGAAGCTATTCCTGGCGCGTTGCTCGGCTTGGCTGCGGCCTACGCGATTGGCGTGCGGCGTGGCAATCCGGCCTTGCACCTCTAAGCCGGACCTTCCGTCGGGCTTTCGGCCTACTGTCCAGTAGTGGAACCTGCCCGGATTGAGATCGCTCCAGCGCCCTTTGGCGAAGTTTTAATGCTCGCCGACGAGCTCGGTCTTGATCCTGTTGTCGCGCAGCTACTGGTGCGCCGAGGGCTCGGCGATCCGATCGCTGCCAGCGAGTTTCTCAGCGCCGATCAGCATTTCGCTCCGTCACAGTTCGAGCGAATTGATCAGGCCGTCGAGCTGGCGCTCGGCCACATCAAGGCCGGTTCGACGATCCTGATTCACGGCGACTACGACGTTGACGGCGTCTGCTCGACTGCGATCCTCGTGCGTGCGCTGCGAGACCTTGGAGCCAACGTCGAGTGGTTCATTCCCGGGCGCCGCGAGGACGGCTACGGGCTAGGGCTCGAGAACGTCGAGCGCTTTGCGGCTGGCCCCGCGAGTCTGCTGATCACAGTGGACTGCGCCATAACTGCCGTCGACGAGGTAGCGCGGGCGCGCGAGCTGGGGCTCGACGTAATCGTCACCGACCATCATCGTCCGCGCGCCGACGGCGCCCTGCCGGACGCCCCGATCGTCCACCCGCTAGTCAATAACTACCCCGACCCAGAGCTCTGCGCGACCGGCGTAGCGTTCAAGTTTGCTCAGGCTCTGCGTGAAGCCAGTGGCCTTGACACTGGCGACTACGACGAGGATCTCGACCTCGTAGCGCTGGCGACGGTCGCCGACTGCGTGCCGCTGATCCGCGAGAACCGACGTCTCGTGCGCGAAGGTCTTGTCGCCTTGGCGCGAACGCAGCGGCCAGGACTGCGCGCGCTGATGCGCGTCGCGCAGGTTGATCCGGCCGAAATTGACGAGAAGACGATCGGTTTTCGCTTGGCGCCGCGAATCAATGCCGCCGGGCGGATGCAGCGCGCCGACAGCGGCGTCGAGCTAATGCTGACCGACGACCCGGTTCGCGCCGACGCGATCGCCGCCGAGCTCGATCACGCCAATAACGAGCGCAAGCTTGTCGAGCAGCGGATCCGTCACGAGGCCGAGGCGCAGGCGAAGGCGCTGGGTCCGCGTGACGGTTACGTGCTGGCATCGCAGGAATGGCACCCGGGTGTGATTGGGATCGTCGCCTCGCGACTGGCCGAAACACACCAGCGCCCGGTTGTGATCGTTGCGCTCGACGGTGAAGAAGGGAGCGCGTCGGGGCGGTCGGTGCCGGGCTTTGATCTGCTCGCCGGGCTCGAAGCCTGCTCCGATCACTTGCTTCGCTTTGGCGGCCATCGCGCCGCCGCAGGCTGCACCGTCGCCGCTTCGTCGGTCGAAGCATTCGCCGCGAGCTTTGAGCAGTACTGCGCAGCGATCTTTGCCGACCAGCCCGTCGGCGCCGTCGATCATGCCGACGCGGTTGTAGGTGGCGATGGCCTAAGCATCGAGCTTGCTGAGCAGCTCAACCGGCTCGGGCCTTTTGGCATCGGCAATCCCAAGCCGAGGCTGATGATCCCCGGCGCGCGGCTCGACGGCGCGCGCACGATGGGAGAAGGAAAGCACCTGCGCTGCACCGTCAACAGCGCCGGGCTGCGGATCGGCGCCGTTGCCTTTGGCACGGCGCGACTGCCCGACGGAGCCGATACGGCGCTCGACGTCGTCGGGTCACTAGAGGTCAACCGCTGGCGTGGCGCCGAGGAGCTGCGCTTTGTAATCGAACAGACAGCAGTTCCCAGTGGAGTAATCGAGCTCGCTGGGCGCCCAGACGACGATCTTGAAGCGCTACTCGAGGCGCTGGCTGGAACGCCGCTGGCAGAGGCTGCTGCGGCCGAAGAGGGCTCGCGCGAACTGCTCGATCGCAGGGGCTGTGGAGTAGCAGGCGTGCTCGGCGCGCTCGTCGCTAGCGGCGAGAGCGTGCTCGTCGTTAGCGCGTCGGAACAGCGGCGCCGCGCGCAGCTAACTGGGCGGATCGGCGGTTTTGCGCTCAGCTCCTGGGCACTGCTGCTTGCGAGTCCGTCGGTCGCCGATCGCTTCACGCATCTCGTCGCGCTCGATCCGCCTGCGTCAGCGCAGGCCGAGCGTCTGCTTGCCAGCGGCCCCGCTGGAAGCTTCGCCCACCAACTGTGGGGCCCCGCTGAGCTACGCTTCTCACTCGATGAAATTGAGCGAAATGCGGATCTACGCGGCTCACTGGCCGCTGTCTATCGGGCCTTGCGAGACGGGCCGCAGCTGCCGCTGCTCGACCAGCTGCGCAGCGGCGGCGAGCACCGCTCCCCGGCTGAGATGGCGCTCATCATCACAGTGCTCGGCGAACTTGAGCTCGCGAGCTTCGACGGCAGCAGGCTCGAGCTACTGGCTGAGGCGCCCGACCGGCGCGAGCTTGAAGCTTCTTCAGCCTTCAGGGAGAACGCCCGTGCAGCCGAGGAGGCCAGAGAATGGCTGAGTCCGATAGCGTCGCTGGCGGCGTAGTCACTTCGCCACCGTCAGCGCCGGCGCAGTCGACGCCGCTGGACTCGGCTGAGCGCGAGGCTCTCTCGGAGCTATTTGCGGTCATCGACGAGCGCGAGCCACAGAGCGTCCTGCCGATCGACAGGGTTCGGATCATTGAGGCCTACCGGTTCGCGGGCCATCAGCACCGTGATCAGAAGCGCCGTTCAGGCGAGGAGTTCATTAGCCACCCAGTCAGCGTCGCGACGATCTGCGCCGGGCTAGGGCTCGACACCGAAACTCTGGTCGCTGCGCTGCTCCACGACACGGTTGAGGACACGGCTGCGTCGCTTGAGCAAATCAAGCAGATCTTCGGCGGCGAGGTTGCCGGCCTCGTCGACGGCGTGACCAAACTCGACGCACTGTCCTTCAAGTCGCGCAACGAGGCGCAGGCCGAGAATTACCGCAAGATGATCGTCGCGATGGCGACCGACATTCGCGTGATCTTGCTCAAGCTTGCCGACCGCCTCCACAACATGCGGACGATCTCTGCGATGCCGAAACAGAAGCAGGTCGAAAAGGCGCGCGAAACGCTAGAGATCTACGCACCGATCTCTCACCGGCTCGGCGTCCACGCGATCAAGTGGGAACTTGAAGACCTCGCCTTCGCCGCGCTCCACCCGCGCAAGTTCAATGAGATCAAGGGCCTCGTCAACCAGCAACGTGAAGCGCGCGAACAGTACGTTGCCGCGGCCGGCTCGAAACTTCAATTAGAACTTGAAACGCTCGGGATCGAAGCCGATATCTCAGGGCGCGCGAAGCACTTCTACTCGATCTATTCGAAGATGACGAAGAAGGACCGCGAGTTCAACGAGATCTATGACCTCACGGCGATGCGAGTCACAGTTGACAGCGTCAAGGACTGTTACGGCGCGGTCGGCGTAATCCATTCAATTTGGAAGCCACTGCCAGGGCGCTTCAAGGACATGATCGCGATGCCGAAAGCGAACCGCTACCAGTCGCTCCACACCACGGTGATCGGCCCAGAGGGGCTGCCGCTTGAGATTCAGATCCGCACCCGCGAGATGCACGAGACAGCCGAGTACGGCGTCGCCGCGCATTGGCTGTACAAGGATCGCCTCGCCGGAGCTGCGTCCGGAACGCCGGCCGCAGAAACGAAGCTAATCTGGCTGCGCTCGATGCTCGAATGGCAGCAGGAGCTCGCCGACCCGGATGAGTTTGTCGGCAACCTCAAGGGCGAGCTCGATCAGGATGAGGAAGAGGTCTTTGTCTTCACGCCCGAAGGCGAGGTTCGATCACTCGCCTCAGGCGCCACACCGCTCGACTTCGCCTATGAGATTCACACTGAGCTCGGCCATCGCTGCGTTGGCGCGAAGGTCAACGGCAAGCTGGTGCCGCTCGGGTACGAGCTTCGCTCTGGCGACCGCGTTGAGGTTTTGACCGGGCGCCGCGAGCGTGGTCCGTCGCGCGATTGGCTCGCGATGGTTACGACAACCCGAGCGCGCAAGAAGATCACGCAGTGGTTTAGCGCCGAGAGCCGCGAGGATGCAGAGCGCAAAGGTCGCGAGATGCTCCAAGCTCAGTTGCGAAGTGCCGATCTGCCGGTCCAGAAGATCACCGGTTCGCCGCTATTGGCAGCAGTTATCCGCGAGATGGGCTTCCGCAAGACTGAGGACTTCTACGTCGCGCTCGGTGGCTCGAAGATCTCAGCCAAGGTCGTCGTCGGCAAGATCATCACGCAGCTCGGGCAGGGCAAGACGGCCGAGCCGGAGCCGGCGGCTGGCGAGGCGCTTGAGGCCGACCGCGCTGGCCCACGGATGCCGAGCGGAAGCTCGCACGATCTCGGGATCAAGGTCAAAGGCGCCGATCGCGTGATGTTGCGCCTAGCCAAGTGCTGCCACCCGGTTCCCGGCGACGGGATTGTTGGTTACGTTTCGCTTGGACGGGGAATAACAATTCACCGCGATGATTGCCGCAACGTCGCGGCGCTGCGTAAGGATCCAGCGCGCTTCGTCGACGTTCGCTGGGAGGGAGACAACCAAACTGGCTTCCTCGCCGAGATCCACGTCGATGCTTGGGATCGCACGCGCCTGCTCGAGGATCTGACGCGCACAATCGGCGAGCAAGGCGCCAGCATCGTTGAGGCCCGCTGCCTCGACCACCGACCGATGGTCGCAAATCGCTTCGTGATCGAGGTCGTCGACACGGCCGTGCTGAAGGCAACGATCTCACGTCTGCGTGCTGTTGATGGCGTTTTCGACGCCTACCGCGTTACGCCCGGTGCGTAGGGGGCGGTGCAAGAACGGTTAGCGCTCCGGGATCGATCGAAAAAGTGACCGAGAGGTAGCGACCGGCAAAGTCGCCGTCGACTTGAAGCGGAAGTGGCTTATCGTCCACCGAACGCAGCTTTAATCCGGTCAGAGGACCGAGCTGAGTAGTGCCGTTCTGACCTCCCGTTTGGGCAGTTGCGCCAACGATCCGAAGCGCCGTTGCGCCGGCTCGCAGCGGTGCTCCGTTCTTCACGAGCGCGGCCGAGAAGCTGCCGGAATCCAATTCGACGTTTCCGCACAGCGTTACCGGCCGAGTTCCCGCGAAGGTGAAGCTCTCGCCGTTCTGAACAAGGACGGTCGATACCGGCAGCTCCTGATCATCGCCCTCAACGACGATTCTCGGTTTGCGTAACGCGTAGCTGCGCAGAAAGACGGTAATTCCACTCTGCACGTAGGACCATTGTTTAAGCCGCGCCTTGCGGTCCGGGTTGGCGTCAACCTTGGCGACAACGCTGGCGTCCAAGCCAACCCCGGCCGCAAAGGTGAAGACGCGGTCATTGACGCGCCCTAGGTCAACCTTGCGCAGTGGCCAAAGTTGGGAAAGTTCCAGCAGGCGCGCGGTTGAATCGACAATCTCGCTCGGCAATCCTAGGAGCTTCGCGAAGACGTTCTGTGAGCCGCCGGGCAGCGGGTAGAGCGGAATGCCCGAACCCGAGAGTGCAGCGGCAGCCTCATTGAGCGTGCCGTCGCCCCCGAGCGTCGCGACGCCGTCAGTTCCCTCGTTGGCTGCTGCGGCGGCAAGCAGGCTCGCGTGACCCGGCGCATTGGTGTCGGCGACTTCGACCGCATACCGACTGTCAAGTGCCGCCAGCACGAGGTCGCGCATCTTGCGGTCGACAGAGGTCGCGTAGGGGTTGACAATCACTAGTAGCCGCCGTCGCGGCGCGGCGCTAGAGGATGCCACGGCGGCGGAAGAGCGCGATGATTCCAATCAGCAGCACAGTCATCACGCCGACGACAATCCAGAATGCCTCAATCTGACCTTGGCCTGGGACGCGCACGTTCATTCCGAAGATACTCGCGATCAGAGTTAGCGGCAGCAGTACGAGGCTGATCGCCGTCAGCACGCGGAGAATTGTATTTAGCTGGTGGGAGAGGACCGACTCATTGGTCTCCTCGAGTGCTTCGACGACCTCTTTGAAGTTTTCGAGCATGTCCCAGACGCGCTCCGAGGCGTCGTTGATGTCATCAAAGTAGATGTCGAGGTCTGCCGCCATGTAGCGCTTTGTCATCCGCTCGAGGTCGGCAAGCGCGGGTCGCATTGGTCGCACGACGGAGCGGAAATTGATCACTTCCTGCTTAGCGGTGAAGATGTCGCGGACGACCTCATTCGAGCGACCTTCGAAGACATCGTTTTCGAGCTTCTCGAGCTTGTTGCCGATTTTGCGCAGCATCGGGAAGCCGGCGTCGACGCAGTCGTCGACG
This sequence comes from Solirubrobacteraceae bacterium, assembly GCA_016462245.1. Classification (GTDB taxonomy): domain Bacteria; phylum Actinomycetota; class Thermoleophilia; order Solirubrobacterales; family Solirubrobacteraceae; genus F1-60-MAGs163. Next base: position 1,360 of record JAEMTR010000025.1, on the reverse strand, counting down.
ATTCGGTAGAGCAGGTAGCCGGCGCCCTTGCCAAAGAGTTCATCGCGCACCTGCGGTCGGCTTTCGCAGCGTTCGAAGAGGTAGTCGACGGCTGGCAGCGGTGCCTTAGGGATCGTGATCACGTAGTCGGGCCCGACGAAGACGTCGAGTTCGATCGCGTTGAGCCGCCGCAGCTCTTTGTCGTAGCGCGGGAACTGCAGCACGATGAAGAGGTAGTTGTCGTACTCGTCGACCTTCGGCCGCTGGTTGCGCGAGTTCAGATCCTCGTAGTCGAGCTCATGGAAGTCGAAGTGCTCTTTAAGCCAGTCGCGCTCGACCGAGCGCCAATCGCTGAAGTTAATCCACTTCAGGCCAGCGTCTGTACCGGTGGCCTCGATTACCTCAACGCGGGCAGCGCCAAGCTCTTCGGCTACTGGGACCGACTCATTGCCGCGTCGGCGCAGAGGTCGACGCAGCGTAGGCTTGGGAAGGCTCGGCATCGAGACTTCGTGGTTCGTCGGCTGGCATCAGAATTGACCTCTGCTGCGCAGTGTAACGGCGAGCGGCTGGCAGTTGTAGCTCTGCACGCCGACGTGCTATCTTGCTGTGCACATAGCTGGACACATCTAGAGGGGTGGAGGGACTGGCCCGTTGAAACCCCGGCAACCTCCCGAAAGGGAAGGTGCCAATTCCTGACAGATGTGGTGGAAGTCTCATACCTCCGCCACTTGAAGGCGGAGGTTTTTTAATGAGTGCCACCAATCTGAAGTGCCGCGAATGCGGATCTGAGTACGAACTGGGCCCGATCTACGTCTGCGAACGTTGCTTCGGGCCACTGGAAGTTGCCTACGACCACAGCGTCTTGGCTCAGGACATTCCTGAGCTACGCCGCCGGATTCAGGGCGGCCCACAGAACCTGTGGCGCTACTCCGACTTCCTGCCGCTGCCGGACGGGCCTCCCGGCCCGTCGGGCCGCAACTCGTCGCGCGTCGGCCTTGCGGCCGGCTGCACGCCACTGATTCGCGCCGACCGGCTTGCGGAGCGGCTCGGCCTTGGTGAGGTTTGGGTCAAGAACGACGCCGCTAATCCGACGCACTCGTTCAAAGACCGCGTCGTGAGTGTCGCCGCTGCCCGCGCCCGCGCCTTTGGCTTCGAGGTATTGGCCTGCGCTTCGACCGGCAACCTCGCCAACTCGGTCGCCGCCAACGCTGCGGCGCTCGGAATGGAGAGCTACGTATTCATTCCGGCCGACCTCGAGGAGCAGAAGATCCTCGCGACCGGCGTCTACGGCACCAATCTGGTCAAGGGCCGCGGTAATTACGACGACGTCAATCGCCTTTGCATGGAGCTAAGCGGCGAGCGCAACTGGGCCTTCGTCAAC
>JAEMTR010000024.1 GCA_016462245.1 Solirubrobacteraceae bacterium | reverse complement strand
TGAAGAGCGTCGCTACCCAACCGATGATCGTGATGATCGTGCAGACGAAAGCGCGCGCGAACTGGCCGCGCTGAGCATTGACAACGGCAGCTATCAGCGCGATCAGCCCGAGCGCCGCCGGGATAGCCACCGGCAGGATGCTGCGCTCATTGACGGATTGGGCAACAAACGGCGTCGCGACAAGGAAGCCACCGCCCAGCAGCAGCGCCGGCAGCATCAAGTTCGGCAGCAGGTGACGGGCGTCGAGCTTGACGATCCGCTGGCGGATCCGCTCGCCAAGTTCACCGTCGAGGCGGAGCGAGAGGAAGAGCGCGCCGTGGAAGGCGAAGAGGGCCGTGAGTGAAAGCGCGCCGAGCACCGAGTAAGGCGTAATGAAATCGAGGATGTCGCCGAAGTAACGCATCTCACCGACGCGGCCGCCGCCTGCGACCGGAAGGCCGGCCAGCAGCACGGAAAGAACGAGCCCCCAGATCAGCGGCGCAGCGACGCTGGCGCCGATGTTGGTCGCCGACCAAAGCCCACGCCAGCGCGGGTTCACGCGGCCACGCCACTCGAACGAGACGACTCGCATCAGCAGCGCGATGATCAGTACGACGAGCCCGAGGTAGGCAGCCTCAAGCCAGGTGCCGTACCAGGCTGGGAACGAGGCGAATGTGAGGCCGCCGACGACCAGCAGCCAGACCTCATTGGCATCCCAGACCGGGGCGATCGTCTCAATCATCTCGCTGCGCTCATCCTCATTGCGCGCGGCGACGCCCATCATCATGCCAACACCGAAGTCGAAGCCTTCGAGCACGAGATATGTCGACCAAAGCCCGGCGATGACGAAGAACCACAGCTCAGCGAGCGACATCGCTAGTAACTCATAACTAGCTCAGATTTGGCTTCTTCTTCTTCAGGCAGAATCGGCGGTGGGTCAAGGATCGCGTAACGGCGCAGAAGAATGAAGGCCGTTATCCCGATCCCGATGTAGAGCAGCATGAAGGCCGTGAGGCTGGCGATGATCTCGCCGGCGCCTACCGACTGCGAGAGGCCGTCGGCCGTCTTGAGCACGCCGTAGGCAACCCATGGCTGGCGCGCCGTCTCTGTGAAAACCCAGCCGATCAGTGCCGTGATGAAGGGAAGCGAAATTCCAGCGACGGCAACCTTCAAGAACCAGCGCGACTTCTCCAAGGTTCCACGCCAGTAAAGGAATCCACCAAGCAGCGCGATCGCCGCCGAGAGCGAACCGATGTAGGCCATTGCCCGCATCGTCCAGTAGGCCAGTTTTACGTCGGGTATGTAGTTGCCGGGTCCGTACTTGGTTCGCGCGGCATCCTGCACCGGGTTCATTCCCTCAACCTTGGCGGTGAAGCTGTTGGTTGCAAGAAATGAAAGCAAGTAGGGAATTTCTAACGCAAACGAGGGAACCGGATCCTCGGCCGAGAATCCACCGATCTGAAAGAGCGAGAATCCGGCTGGCTGTTCGCTCTCCCAGAGCGCTTCGGCGGCGGCGATCTTCATCGGCTGCGGGCCGGTCAGCGCCACACCGAACTCACTGCCGACGAGCAGCGTCAGCGTCGAAATTGGGATTGCTATGTAGAGGCTCAGCTTCACGACCGGACGGAAGAGCTCAACGTTGCGGCCCTTGAGGATGTGCCAGCAAGCGACGCCGAGCAGCAGGAACGAGGCGACCATCAGCGAGGCCAGCAATGTGTGGGCAACTGCCCAGATCGCAATTGGATTTGTCAGAACGGCCCACAGATCAACCATCCGGGCCTGGCCGGTTACCGCGTCGACGCTGTAGCCGACCGGGTTCTGCATCCACGAGTTGGCCATCAAAATGAAGGTCGTCGAGAGCCAGGTACCGGCGACAACGAGCCAGATCGAGGCTAGGTGCATCCGCTCTGAAAGCCTGCCCCAGCCGAAGACCCAGATGCCGATGAAGGTTGATTCGAGCATGAAGGCGATCAACCCTTCGAGTGCCAGCGTTGAGCCGAAGACGTCGCCGACGAACTGTGAGTACGACGACCAGTTCATGCCGAACTGGAATTCCTGCAGTAGCCCGGTCGCGGCGCCGATCGCGAAGTTGATCAGCAGCAGCGTGCCGAAGAATTTCGTCAGGCGCAGCCACGATTCGTCGCGCGTTCGGTACCACTTCGTCTGCATGTAGGCGATCACCGGCGCAAGGCCGAGCGTCAACGGCACAAAGATGAAGTGGTAGAGCGTCGTAGTCGCGAATTGCCAGCGAGCAAGAGTCAATGCGTCGGCTGCTAGTGGCAGAGAGTCCATCGTGGGCGAGAATACCGCTAGCGGCGGCAATGCGGCGTTAAGCTGGCGCCCAGCCGCCGTTTAGTCACGCACAACGTGGGTCGAGCAGATGAAGTCTTGTAGAGCGCGATTCTGCTTGTCCCAGAGCGGCCAGAGATAGGCGAGCGCAATCGCGATCGTGCCGCCGATCACGGTGACGGCGTTGCCGATTCCCGAGATCACGCCGTAAAGCACCCCCATCACGAGGAACTGGCGCACCAATGCCGGCCCGTAAGTCATCGCCCCGCCGTTCTCACGAACAACGCGAATTCCTAGCAGCTGCATTCCCCATGTGCGCCCGTTCTGCTCGCCCTTGCGGGCCATTGTTATCGGCTGATAAGTGAATGCGACTAGCAGAGCGCCGAAGAAGACGAGCAGCAGAGCGCCGCCGACCGAGGCCTGCTCCTCGGTCGAGATTCCCTCAATCTGATTGTCAACGATCTTGATCGACGAGAAGTCGACGCCGGCGATGATCACAACCGCGGCGATGATGAACGGCAGCGTGAAGGCGAAGGTAATCAGAGCATCGATGATGTAGGCACCGGCCCGCGCCCACCAGCCTGAAAGCGGTCGCGTTTGCCCGGCGATCACGACCGTCGGTGGCCCAGCGGCAACTAACGGGGGTGCAGAGGGCGGCGCTACGACGACCGGCGGCGGCGGGGCAACCTCGGCTGGCGCCGAGCTGGCCCGATCGACAGGAGCGACCGGCGGCGCAAAGGCACCCCCACCCGGTGAGGCGGCAGTCTGCTCGGTCCAAGCTCGCCCATTCCACCAGCGCAGCGAGGCTTCGCCGCGCGGGTCGGCGTACCAGCCGGGAACGGGAGCTTCGTCTTCTGCCATCGGCGAAGGCTAACCAACCGGCTGGTCGTAGCGGGCGCTCAGTTGCGATGCCGCCAATTTCGGCCCGTCAACTCGGCGGGATTAGTAGAAAACCCGATGATTTGTTAAAAGCTCTCTAAATCTTGGCGCCGCGGCAATCTATTGGTCAAGGTGCTGCGTAATCGTTCGAACCCCTACCTAGGAGAAAAATGAAACTGACCCATATCGCAGTTATTGCCGCTCTTGCCGTCGCCAGTTTGGGCGTCGTCGCATGCGGCAGTAGTGACACCGAAACCACTGCCTCAACAACAGCGACGACGACGGCGATGACCGACGAGACAATCGCAGCGGTCGCGACTGGCAATAAGGATCTCTCGACGCTGGTTGCAGCGCTGACGGCAGCCGACCTCGTGACGACGCTCGAAGGAACTGGCCCTTACACGGTCTTTGCTCCGACGGACGCTGCCTTTGCTGACATTCAGAGCACAGTCGACACGCTGCTCGAGCCAGACAACAAGACCGACCTACAGCAGGTCCTCACCTACCACGTAGTTCCCGGAACCTACACGGCAGCCGACCTCACGGACGGCCAGAAGCTAAAGACCGTCGAGGGCCAGGACCTAACGGTCAGCATCACGGACGGCGTCGTGAAGGTAAATGACGCAACCGTTGAAGCGACCGACATCACCGCCTCAAACGGTGTTGTTCACGTGATCAACAAGGTGCTTGTTCCGCCAGCGAGCTAAACGCAGCGATTTGGTACGGCTGGAGAGTCCCGCGCCGCTGAGGCGGCGCGGGACTTCCCGCCACGCCGGCGCCAAGCCCGTTAGCCGGTGAACGGCTCGACGGTCGAGAGGTAGACCCACCAGACGGCGAGCAGCGCCGTGATTACGGCAGCGCTGGCGGTCAGAGCGCGAGCACCGCCGCGCAGCCGCCCGATCGAAACGGCCGCCAGCAGCATCAGCCCTGGGATCGTTGGATAGAGGTAGCGCGGCAGGAAAAAATCCCAGTTGAGGACGAGCAGCACGTAACAGATCCAGACGAGGCCGACGCCGACCGGCAAGGCCAGCAGCACGAGCAGCTGCGTACGTCGCTCGCTCGGCTTAACGCTGAGCACGCCGAGCGGCGCAAGCACAACGAGCGCCGTCATCAGCAGAGTCAGAACCCAGCGCTTCAGCGGCGAGAGCAGCTCGATCCACCACTCCTCGGCCAGCGGCGCTCGCGTCACGACCAGCAGACCGCGGGGGATGTCGCTGACCGTGTACTTGATCCCGTCGGGATTGAAGAACGGCTCCATCAGCTGCCGCACGACGCGCGAGCCTGTCAGCGAGCCATAGCGGTCGAGGTTCGAAAGCAGCCACGGCGCCATCATCAGCGCAGGGATCGCGACCACGCTAGCGGCGGCGAGCCAGCGCGCGCGGGCCGAAATCTGGGCCTGGCGCAGCACGACGAACGCGCAGATCAGCAGCCCGGGGATGAAGACGATGATCGTCAGCCGCGTCAGCAGTCCGAAGCCGATCAGCACGGCGGCGCCGATCAGCCAGCCGACACTGCGACGCTGCCAAGCGCGCCAGAGCACGAGCGTTAAGCCGATCCCAATCAAGAACTCGAGGCCACTGTTGGAGATCGTCACCGTCCGCAGCACGATTCCCGGCCAGAGCAGAGCCGTCAGTGCGAACGCAAAGTAAGGCTCGGCTTCGCCGGGATCGCCGATCAGCTCAACTGTCAGGCGCCAAAGCAGCAGCGCCGCTGCGAGCAGCAGCGCCAGGCCGACCAGCCGCATCACGCGCATCTTGACGACGTAGTCTCCCCCGGCTAGCCGGAACGGCGCTGCCCCGAGCAGGTAGTAGAGCGGCGGCTGGAAGGCCTCGTAGCTGAGGCCGCTGAGCCCGCGCTTAGCTGGATCGAGCCGGCCGGGCGACGGGTAGGTGCCCTCATAGATCGCCTCGGCCTGCGGGCTGATCAGCGTCGGGCCGAGCAGCGGCAGCCGTCCCTCTTCAGCGACGCTCTGTAGATAGCTGAAGTGGGCTATCTCATCGCCGGTGAACTTCGGCAGCGACAGAACCGTCGCGATCCCGGCCGCAATCATCACCGCGAGCTGAACGGCGATCACCGCACGTACCGGCGTCAGCGCCGCAAGGCCTAGTCGCTTCACGCGACAAGCCTAGCCGCGGGCGGGGCGTACCCAGAGCACTGCACTCGGCACTGCTGCGGCTAGGAAACTCAGCTTCCCTTCGCCTCGGCGTAGTAGCCGACCGGCGCCGTGAAGAGGTCGTGCGCGACCGCCCAGGCCACGAGCTCGGAGCGTGAGCTGATCCCGAGCTCGTGATAGATCTCGAGCCGGTGGCCCTCAATCGTTCGTGCCGACATGTTCAGCTGCTGGCCGATCTCGCCGCTGGTGTAGCCGTGAGCGACGCCGCAGAGAATCTCAAGGTCTTTATCGGACAGAGCCGAACGATTTTTAGCGGCTGCGCGATCGATGATCTCCTTGACAACGTCGCCGGAGATTTGGCCGTGACCTTCGGCGACCAGCTTGATTGCGCCCAGGAAGGCCTCGCTACTGCTACCCAGCGCGATCGACCCATCTGCGCCGGCGGCTAGGCCTTCGGTAATTGCGTCGACGTCGTCTACCGTGAGGCTCATCAGTAGCGTCTTGCTTTGCGGCGAGCTGCCTCTTACTGCTTTCACGATTGCCAGCTGCGTGTGGAGATTGGCGCCAAAGCTGCGGTTCGGCCCGATCACGACAACGTCTGGATGATGACCCGACGCTCTGCGGGCTGCCTCTTCAGCGTCGATCGCTTCGGCGATCACCTCAAGTCCGGGATCGCTTTCAATTAAAAGCTTTGTTCCGGCGCGCGCTACGCCCATCCCATAAACGACCATCACGGTGATCGGCTTGTCGCACTCAGCCAGCTCAGCTAGTTGATTTTGATCAATAGAGACAACCTAACCGCTCCAGCAAGTTCCGTGGTAAACCGCAATTCCCTACTCTCGTTAGCCTTCGAGCAGGAGAGAGCCTGCGACCGTACTTTCTACCCTGCAAAAAGGCGAAAGTTGGCGTAGCGTATATTCCACAATTTGCATCGGGGGAACCGCAACGATGAAACCGATCACAGTCCTACTGGTCCACGAACAGGCAATACTTCGAGCCGCACTTGCTGCGCTGCTGGTCGAAAACGCTGACATTGAAGTCGTCGCCGCGCCCGCATCCGGCGACGAGACGCTCAGCGCCTGCCGCGGTCATCAAGCTGACGTGATCCTCTTCGCGACCGCGCTACCAATTGGCGTTGACCCGATCAAGCTGGGGATCGAACAGCTTCACGACGCTTCGCCACGCTCGGCGATCCTCGTACTGACCGCATCCCCATCTGCAACCTTGGCTCAGGCAGCGCTCAGCGCTGGCGCGCTGGGCTACCTGTTGGAGTCTGAGCTGCCAGCCGAATTGGCTGTTGCGACGCGCCGCGTCGCCGCAGGCCACCTCTGGGTCAGCACGGCGATGACAATGGGAATTGCGTCGCTCAACCGCGGCGGCGACGAAGACCACCTGACCACCCGGCAGGAATCGATTATACGCTCGATCGCATGGGGGCACACGAGTAAGGAGATCGCGGTTGAGATGAACCTCTCGCGCCGCACAATCGAGGCCAGCCGCGCCGAAATCCTGACCAAGCTTGATCTGGCTTCGCGAGCCGGAATAGTTAAGTTCGCTGTAGACAGCGGGCTGTTTGATCAGGCCGACGGAATGCTGGTTCCGCCACCCGCTCTAGCTTGAGCGAAGATGATGGAGACGGTGGGAATCGAACCCACGTCCGCGGTCGCGTAAGAGGTGATGTCTACGAGCGTATCCGGCGCTCTAATCTCACTTCGCGCTCGCCTCGCCGGCGGGGTTGCGTGAAGCCAGTTCTCTAAAGATTTCCCCAGTTTGGCGAGAACGATCCTCCCCAGGTAAGCCGGCGTTTGATCCGGAGATCCCGACGGCCGGCAGGCCGGGCTCCGAACCTCACAGCGCTAGCGGTGTGCTAGGCGGCGAGGGCGTACTCGTGAGAGTCCGCACATATGGTTTTCCCGGTGATTTACGAGGCCTCCGGGAACCTCGGCTCGCAACCACCCCCACGATCCGACCACGTCGAAGCCTGTCGTCCCCTAGGGATGTACTAACTAACTGCAAAGCCCATTCTAGCGGCAGGTCGCTGATTCGATCACCGAGTCGCCAGCGCCAGGCAACTGGGCTCGGAGCAGTCGGCCAATAGCTGCTGTGGTAGAGCACTTATCCGCATAAGCTGAGTAGAAACTACGCGGTTTCCGCACCCGCGCAGACTTACCATTGGTTCTGTTAATCGCCAACAGGGGCGCAATCGGGGTAGATGATCTGAAATGCGCCGCGAGGAGCGCGACTTGTCAACCGCGGAGCCCAAGAGCAGCAACGAATCGCCTCTGCCAACTGACGCGGACGCCGAAAGCAGGGCGATTCGCCTGATCTTGGCAGACGGGCCGCTGCTGATCAGCAGCGCGATAGCGTCACTGCTCACTGCGGCTGGTGGGATCGATGTTGTGGCCATCACATCGGGACTGGATGACTCGATTCGCGCGGCCGCCGGCCACAAACCAGAGGTGGTCCTCTACCACCCGCCCGAGGCCGACAATTCCGATGCGATGATCGTGATGATCAGCGCGCTGCGGACAGCCTCGCCCAACTCCAAAGTCGTAATCCTCGCCGACAGCGATCGCCCCGACCAGGCAGGCGATGCGCTGGCCGCTGGAGCGGCGGGGTACGTGCTCAGGTCTGAGGATCCAGCCGAACTGCTCAAGGCAATCGATCGCGGCAGCGTTGACAGCCCGTGGATTAGTGCTCAGGTCACGGTCGCAATCACGATGGCAGGAAGTGGCGTTAAATCGTCGCCGCTGACCGAACGCGAGCAGCAGATCATCGAGGCCGTCGCGCTTGGGCACACCAACAGTGAGATCGCCGAACAGCTCAACCTTTCGGTTCGGACGATCGAATCGCACCGTGCGCGGATTCTCCGCAAACTCGACCTCAGTACGCGCGCCGATCTGGTCAACTACGCAATTGCCAACGGGCTCTTCGACAGCTCGAAGTTGACTAAAGGCAGCTGAGCTCGGCCTCTCCCCTACCGCTCGCTGTCATCACGATCGTGACGGTTGTAATGTTGATGGCTGTGCTCGGTTACACAGCTTGGACATATTGGGTCTTCCGCCAGCGCGTCTCGCCGCGAGGGTTCGACCCGAAGGCCAAGAACCCGATCGACCTGATGCGCGGTTCGGGAGCGACCGAGGAAACCGGCCCCACATCAGCCACTAGCGGCTGATCTGCAGTTGGCAAGCCGCGTCCAGAGCGCTCCACGCGGAGTTGACCGCAGGCTTTTTCGCTCGACCCGTTCGGCGCGCGTGCCGCTCGCCGGCGCCGTCTTGCTGGGCGTTGCGACGTCACTGCTGGTAGTCGCGCAGGCCGTCCTGCTGGGCCGCGTGATCGCCAGCGCCTTTCCAGGCGGGCAGGATCTGAGCGAGGTAAGCGACGAGCTGTGGATTCTCGTCGCAGTCGTTGGAGCGCGCGCGCTCTGCGCCTTTGGTTTTGAAACCTCCGGCCGACTCGGCGCTCGCCGCGTCGTCGGCGAACTTCGCGCCAGCCTGACCGCCCACATGCTCGAGACGCGCCCGGCCGGGCTGCGCGGCCAACGGGCCGGTGAGCTGGTCACCAACGCCGTTCAGGGCCTCAGCTCGCTCGAGGCCTACTTCGCCCGCTACCTGCCGCAGCTGGTGCTGGCCGTCGTCGTTCCGGTCGTGATCCTGATCTACATCTTCCCCCGCGACTTTGCTGCCGGGGCAATTCTGCTGGTGACGCTGCCGATCATTCCGTTCTTCATGATCTTGATCGGGCTGGCAGCACGAACCGCGACCGAACGGCGTTGGCGCACGCTCTCGCTGCTGAGCGCGCACTTCCTTGACGCCGTCAAGGGGCTACAAACGCTAAAGGCCAACGACCGCGCCCAGCGCCAGCTTGAGTCGCTGCGCGACACCGGCGAGCAGTACCGAAAAGAGACGATGGTGACGCTGCGGATCGCCTTCCTCTCATCGCTCGTACTGGAGCTGGCGGCAATGATGGGGACGGCGCTGGTGGCGGCGGCGGTCGCGATCCAACTGATCAACGGCGGACTTGAGTTTTCGACCGCTCTAGCGGTGCTGCTGCTGGCGCCCGAGCTCTATCTGCCGGTCCGAATGGTTGGGCAGCAGTTTCACGCCAGTACCGACGGGCTGACCGCCGCGCAGGAGTGCTTTGCGGTGCTCGACGCTCCTGCAGCTGTGAGCGTCCCTGCGGCGCCGCTGCCGTCTCCTGACCCAAGAATGGGCCCGCTGGTGCTTGAAAACGTTGGTTTCGCTTACGAGGGCCGTGGCGAGGCGGTACTGGAGTCGATCGACCTCACGATCAGTCCCGGCGAGCAGTTGGCTTTGGTCGGACCGAGCGGCGAAGGGAAGAGCACCGTCGCGGCGCTGATCCTGCGACTACTTGACGCTCAATCTGGGCGAATCCTCTGCAACGGTGTTGACCTGCTCGAAGTCGACCCGAAGGAGTGGCGCCAGCATCTCGCCTGGGTGCCGCAGCGGCCGACGCTCTTCAGCGCAACGCTGGCCGAGAACATTCGCCTTGGTCGGCCAGACGCCGACGATGGCGCGCTAGCGGCGGCCTGCGCCGACGCTGGCCTGGAGCGGCTGATCGATTCAATGCCGCAAGGGCTTGAGACCCGGCTCGGCGAAGGCCAGCGGACGCTCTCGGCTGGAGAGACTCAGCGCGTGGCGCTGGCGCGAGCCTTCCTGCGTGATGCGCCACTCGTAATCCTTGACGAACCGACCGCGCACCTCGACGCCGAGTCGTCGGCCGAAATCGGTGACTCGATCGCGCGCCTTAGCCAATCACGCAGCGTGCTGCTTGTCGTTCATCGACCGGCGCTGGCGGCAGCGGCAGACCGCATCATCACGCTGCGCGAAGGCATCGTCGTTGACGGGCAGGTCGAGCGATGAGCAGCGCCCGAGCCTTGAAGCCGGAGCAAAACCGTTGGCGAGCTCTGGAGCGCGCAGCGCGACTCGTCAGCCCGCGCCGCGGGCAACTGATCCTCTCGATCGCGCTCGGCGCCGGAGCGATCTTGGCCGCTGTCGGGCTGCTCGCCGTGGCCGGCGTACTGATCAGCAAGGCGGCGCTGCGGCCTGAGATTCTGACGCTGACAATCTTCACCGTCGGCGTTCGTGCGTTCGCGATCGCCCGGGCGCTGCTGCGCTACTGCGAGCGGCTCGTCTCGCACGACTTCGCCTTCCGCGTGCTGGCAGACCTTCGCGTGCGCTTCTTTCAGCGGCTAATCCCGCTCGTGCCGGAAGGATTACGCGGGATTCGCAGCGGCGACGTTCTGAGCCGCTTCGTCGGCGACGTCGACACGCTCCAAGACCTTTACCTGCGCGCGCTCGGGCCGCCGCTGATCGCGATCCTCGCAATCGCGGTGCTTGCCGTCGCGGTGGCAATCGTGCTGCCCGCCGGCGCCGTCGTGCTGGTCGCGGCGATGTTGATCGCTGGCCTACTGCTGCCAGCGTTCGCGGCGCGGGCAGGCAGGCATTCGGGGCTACGCGAAGGGCCGGCGCGAGCGCAGCTCAGCGCCGAGCTCGTCGAACTGGTCAGCGGCGCCGCCGAACTGGCCGTCTACGGCCGCGAGCAGCAGTGGGCGCAGCGGATCGAGCAGGCCGACGCGAAACTGGCCGCGACAGAGCGTCCTGGGGCTTGGATCAGCGGCGTCACCAGTGGAGCTGGCGTGGCGATCGGCGGCGTCGCGATGGTCGCGGTTGCCGCGATCGGCGTTCAGGCAACCGCCGCTGGGCAGCTCGACGGCGTGCTGCTGGCCGGGATTGTCTTCCTCACGATCGGCGCCTTTGAGGCAGTAGTCGGGCTACCAGACGCGGCGCAACGGCTGACCGCCTGCGCGCAAGCTGCGGCGCGGCTCGAAACCGTCACGCAGGCGCCGGTTCCGGTTAGCGATCCCCCCTCGCCAGCACCGCTGCCACCCGGCGGAGCGCTGGTGTTCGAAGACCTTTGCGTGCGCTTCGAAGGCCGCGAGCAGCCAGCGCTCAGCAACGTAAGCGCCACGCTTGAGCCCGGCTCACGGATTGCCCTAGTGGGCGCCAGTGGCGCCGGCAAGACGACGCTGGCGAGCTGCGCGGTTCGCTTCCTCGACCCCAGCAGTGGCTCCGTCACCCTCGGCGGCTGCGATATCCGTGAGCTAAGCCAAGACGCGCTGCGCAGCGCGGTCCGGCTCGTTAGCCAGGATGCTTACCTCTTCACGACGACGATTGCGCAGAACGTGCGCCTCGCAGCGCCGGAGGCCAGCGACGAGAAGATCATCGCCGCACTGGCCCGCGCCGGCCTCGGCCCCTGGATCGCTTCGCTTCCCGGGGGGATCGAAACGCTGGTCGGCGAGGAAGGCGCTGAGGTCTCCGGCGGCCAGCGCGGGAGAATTGCGCTGGCGCGCGGATTTATCGCCCGGTCGCAGATCGTGATCCTCGACGAGCCGACCGCCAACCTTGACGCGGCCGGCGCGCGCGACCTACTGAGCGCGATCGGCTCAGAGCGCAGCGACCGCCGCGCGATGTTGGTGATCACGCACACCGTTGAAGGGCTCGAAGACTTCGACGAAATCATCGTGCTCGAGGCGGGCGCGGTAGTAGAGCGCGGCACTTGGGGCGAACTGATCGCCGCTAACGGCGCTCTTGCCAGGCTGTCAGCAGCGGCATAACTGGCTGCGGACATAAAGCGACGCGGGCCGAGCCACTCTGGGACCCCTCGCTCCATCTCGTTCCCCATTGCTGGGTTCAGTTCCGGTGAGGGAGGCGCGATCTTACATCCCTGATCGTCGCTCTTTGCGGCTCGGACACCGCGTCTGAAATTCAAGATAGGGATCGCTCCAAACGGCGTCAAGGGGTCGGCCGCGATGATGCCGCTATTTAGGAGAATTGACCTCCGATTAAGGGCTGCCGACAGCGATTTTCTGTTGCCCTTATCCTCGCCCGATGAGCGATACAGCGGTAAATGACGTCACCTGGCAGCTTGAAGATCTAGTCGATGGGGGCGGCCCAGCGGAGTGCGATGAGCTGCTCGCTGACGCCGACCGCCGCGCCGCCGCGCTGGCAGCAGCCCACGCCGGCAAGGTGAGCGAGCTTGACGGCCCGGGCCTCGCGCTGGCCGTAGCCGAGTTGGCGATCATCAGTGATCTCGTCGGCCGCGCTGGGAACTACGCGCACCTCCGCTTCGCAGCCGACACAGAAGACCCAGCCAATGGCGCGCTGATGGCTCGCGTTCAGGAGCTCGCGACAGGAATTGAAACGAAGCTCGTCTTCTTCGAGTTGGAATGGGCCGAAGTTGATGACGCGCGCGCCGGAGAGCTGCTCGAAGCCGACGGCCTTGAACGGGCACGCCACTACCTGCAGACGATCCGTCGCTACCGCCCCCACCTGCTCAGCGAAGCCGAGGAGAAGCTCTCGGCCGAGAAGGCCGTCACCGGGCGCGACGCGTGGTCACGCCTCTTCAGCGAGCTGACGAGCGCAATCCGCGTCGATCTACCCGGCGATGAC
>JAEMTR010000156.1 GCA_016462245.1 Solirubrobacteraceae bacterium | reverse complement strand
ATGCCCCAGCGCCGCACCAAAATCGTTGCCACAATCGGCCCCGCTTCGACCGATCCCGAAGTGCTGCTGGCGATGGTCAACGCAGGAATGGATGTTGCGCGGCTCAACTTCAGCCACGGCACGCACGAACTCCACGCCGAGACTGCGCGGCTTGTTCGCGAAGCATCGGAGCGCGCTGGGCGCGCAGTCGCAATCCTTCAGGATCTGCCCGGGCCGAAGATCCGCATCGGCCAGATTGAAGAGGGCGAAGTGCTGCTGCGAGCCGGCGACAAGGTCACCTTTAGCTGCCACGCAAACGACGAGAAGCCCGGCAACGCCGGCCACCTGACGGTCAACTGGCCAGGGCTGGCAACTGCGGTTGAGCTTGGCGAATCGGTCTACCTAGCCGACGGCTCAGTGCGACTGCGCGTAAAAGATCGGCGACCCGACGACCTTGAGTTCGACTGCGAAGTCGAACTAGGCGGAATCATCGTCTCGCGTCAGGGGTTGAACATCCCCGGCCCGGCCGACGAGCTGCCTTCGGTCCCCGAAGAAGACCTCGCCCACCTCGCAGCGGGAATTGAGATTGGCGTTGACATGGTCGCGCTGAGCTTCGTCCGCAAGCCGGAAGAGGTGACCGAGCTGCGCGAGCACACGCGCGTGCCGCTGATCGCAAAGATCGAGAAGCCTCAGGCTGTTGCCCGCGCGGAGGACATCATCCGCGTCAGCGACGCGATCATGGTGGCCCGCGGCGACCTTGGAATCGAGCTACCGATTGAGGACGTGCCGATGGTGCAGAAGCGGCTGCTGCGGCTGGCCGGCGAGCACGCGCGCGCTTCGATCACGGCAACGCAGATGCTCGATTCGATGGTCCGCGCGGCGCGCCCAACGCGGGCCGAGGTGGCCGACGTCGCCAACGCAATCCTTGATGGAACCGACGCAGTGATGCTCTCGCAGGAGACGGCCGTCGGCGCCTACCCGGTTGAGGCCGTCGCGATGATGGATTCGGTCGCCCGCACAACCGAGCGTGAGGCTCCCTACCAGCGTTGGAACGAGCAGCGCGTGCGCCGCGACGGCCGCGACCCCGGCTACACCGTCGCGCACAAGGCCGTTGCCGCCGCCAGCGAACTGGAGCTCGACGCGATCGTCGTGCCAACGCTCTCCGGCCGCTCAGCGCGGCTCGTCTCAGCGCACCGGCCGACGGTGCCGATCTTCGCGCTCTCCCCCGGCCGCGAAACCGTTCGCCGCTGCGGCCTGTTGTGGGGAGTCACGGCTGGGCTGCAACGTCGCCACGAGACGACCGAAGAGCTGATCGCCGACTCCGCGCGCCGCGTCGTTGAGCTCGGCTGGCTGAAGCCCGGCCAGCGGGTTGGAATCACTGCTGGGCTGCCGAGCGGGCAGCCGGGAACCACAAGCCTGCTGCAGATCCAAAAGCTCGAGGCGCCTGGCGATTTAGGCCAGCGACGCTGAGATGAGTCACTACACTTTGTATAGTGGTAGCTGTATCCACCAATTTGAGACTTAAGGAGTAGCGAAATGGCCCTTCCAGAGATCAGCGACAGCAGCTTCCAGGTAGACGTACTTGATGCCTCATTGGAGACGCCAGTACTGGTCGACTTCTGGGCTCCTTGGTGCGGCCCCTGCAAGATGGTCGGCCCAGTTCTTGAACAGATCGATTCAGAGCGCGAAGACGTCCGCGTCGTCAAGCTCAACCTCGACGACAACCAAGAGACGGCCGCAAACTTCGGCGTGATGTCGATCCCGACGATGATCCTTTTCAAGAACGGCGCCGCCGCCGCTCAGATCGTCGGCGCGCAGCCGAAGCCGCGGATTGAGCAAGAGCTCAACAACGCTCTTAGCGCCTGAGCTCAGGCTTTTTCGAGCTTGATCAGCAGTTCGTGACCGTCGAGCGTGGTCGCTGACGCGCCTTCGAGCGCGTCGGTGACTTCGATCGTCGTCGCCAGCGCCTCATCGGCGATCAGCTGCTGATGCTCACGCGCGGCGGCCAGCATCGCGTCGTCGCCGCTTAGCTCAAGCGCGATCCTGTCCTCAACCGCGAGCCCTGCCTCTTTGCGCGCGTTCTGGACGGCGTGAATCACTTCGCGCGCCAGACCGCGGCGCAAAAGTTCGTCATCAAGCTGGAGGTCTAACGCAACTGCGTGCGAGCCTTCGCGCTCTAGCTGGTAGCCACCGAGTGGCTGCATTGCCAGCAGCAGATCGTCCTCGCCGAGCGGCTGCTCGGCACCGTCGATCACGATGCCAACCGTGCCGCTGTCGCGCAAGGCGGCGGCAACGTGCGCCGGGTCGAGCGCCGCGACCGCCGCTGCCACCAGCGGCATCTTGTTACCGAAACGCGGGCCGAGCGTGCGGTAGTTGGCTTTGACCTCGTAGGAGCCAAGCTCGTCGGCGTTGTCAACGAAGCGCAGCGCCTCAACGTTCAGCTCGTCCTCAACAATTCCGGCCAGCTGCTCGATCGCTTCGCGCTCAGGGCCGGCGGCAACGACGACCGCTTCGCGCAGCGGCTGGCGCAGCTTGATCTTCGCCTGGCCGCGCGCGGCAAGGCCAAGGCGTACCGTCTCACGCGCCGTCGCCATCGCCGTCTCGAGGCCAAGGTCGCGCGCCGCGCCGGGCTTGGGCCAGTCGCAGAGATGGACCGACGGCTCGCTGCCGTCGAGGTTGTCGTAAATCTCGTCGGCGATGAAAGGCGTGAATGGAGCGAGCAGCTTTGAAACGGTTACCAAGGCCTCACGCAGCGTCGCGATCGCGACCGCGTCGCCCTCCCAGAAGCGCCTGCGCGAGCGCCGCACGTACCAGTTCGAGAGATCATCAACGAAGGCGGCGATCGCGCGGCCGCCGCTGGTGGCATCGAAGCCCTCGAGCGCTTCTGTCACCTCCTCAACCGTCGCCGCAAGGCGCGAGCGCAGCCAAAGATCAAGCTCCGTCTCTTCGCCTTCGATCAGGTTCTCGCCGGCGGCGTTCTCATAAAGAACTAGGAACGAGTAGCTGTTCCAAAGCTGTTTGAGGAAGAGGCGCACGCCATCGCCGACCGCGTCGACCGAGAAGCGGTACCCGTCCCAAGGCTGCTTGGCGGTGAAGAAGTACCAGCGCATCGCGTCGGCGCCGAAGCGGTCGAGAATCTCCCACGGTTCAACGACGTTGCCGACCGACTTACTCATCTTGCGGTCGTCTTCGTCACGGATGTGGCCGAGGCAGACGACCGCCTCGTAGGAAGACTTGCCGAAGAGCAGAGTTGAGACCGCCAGCAGCGAATAGAACCAGCCGCGCGTTTGATCGATCGCCTCGCAGATGAAGTCGGCCGGGAAGCGCTGCTCGAACTTCGCTTC